>NZ_CAJTCF010000002.1:0-109351 GCF_910574735.1 Duncaniella muricolitica
ATCTTCCGCTCGCAAATGCGCGGTGTCCGAGACCGCGATTTCTTCATCTTCCGCCTGGTCAAACTGTACGCTTGAATATTTAACACTTCGGTCTACTCAATTTAACATATGCACTGGAATTTCGGCTTGGGCCACATTGGCTCAAGCCGAAATTCCGGTGCATGTAATTTTCAGAAAATTGTTAAATTTGCGGTATGAAAACATCGGAAGCATTCTGGATGTTCTTGCCCCAGGGGCTGGACGAACTGTTTGAGATGGTGCGCTTCGAACGTACAGAACAAGCATATGACATATGGCTTGATGAGAAAAAGAGACTGTCAGATGAAGACTATCGTAATCCGCACATAGTTGCGCGAGGCTATACAGAATACGTTACAATACAAGACTATCCGATGCGCGGACGCCCCGTATTCCTGCACATGCGCAAGAACAAATGGTGGGACAGGCAGACCAATGAAATCTTCAGTTACAACCTCGAGCTCCCCAACGAGGAAGGCACACGGCTCAGCGCAGAGTTCGTGTCTTTTTTAAAAGATGAAGGTGGAGACGACGGCACTGTCGATTAAGCACATAGCGCAGATGTACTGCGCCAACGGCAAGTATTTCGCGGATTTATACCGCAACAGGATAAGTGGTTATGCCGCCTGGTGCGAACATGAACTTTGCTGCGGCTTTTATTTCAATGCCGCCAATATTGGTCCGTACATGAGCCTTGACGAGACATGCCTGAGCAACGGCGAGGTATGGACCTTCCTGACCAACAAGGACGGCCACGGCGGCAAGGGCACGCTGGCTGCGGCCATCCCCGGCACGAAGAGCGACGAGATTATATCCATACTCATAGCAGCCATGAGTAAGTCAGTCAGGCGCAAAGTAAAAGAGGTTACCTGCGATCTGTCGCCGTCAATGATGCTGATAGCAGGTGAAGTATTCTATAACGCCCATGTGGTCAATGACCGTTTTCATGTACAACAGGTCTATAATGAGGCCGTTGACGAAATCCGTATCGACATACGCCGTCAGCTCATCGCCCGGGAGAACCACCGCGACAGATCAGAGCCGCCGGTAACGTACTCCAACGGCGAGACCATGCGTCAGATACTTGCGCGCAGCAAGCACACCCTGATGATGTCACAGAACAAATGGACTGACATCCAGCGTCATCGCGTAAACATTCTGTTCAAATATCATCCCATTCTCAAGAGTGCATATGCTCTGGCAATGGAACTGAGACGGATTTTCAACGCTAAAATGACACCGACAAAGGCCATCGGGCGGATGAACAGGTGGTATGAAAAAGTAATGACATTGGGCAACAACAACTTCCGCTCTGTCATCAAGACATTCAAGAATCATGCTCCGACCATCCTCAACTATTTCCGCCGACGTGCGACCAATGCCTCCGCCGAAGCCTTCAACTCTAAAGTCAAGATCTTCCGCTCGCAAATGCGCGGTGTCCGAGATCGCGATTTCTTCATCTTCCGCCTGGTCAAACTATACGCCTGAATATTTAACACTTCGTTCTGCTCAATTTAACATATGCACCGGAATTTCGGCTTGAGCCTTTAAATCCACACACTATAAGAGGTTGTGTTATAATCAACACAACCTCTTATATCAGCGGAGAGAACGAGATTCGAACTCGTGGATAGGATTGCTCCCATCGTCGGTTTAGCAAACCGGTGGTTTCAGCCACTCACCCATCTCTCCTTAACCAAGGAAAAACATTCCGGCCGACGCTTCGGCCTCATTTTTCGTTTTTGCTCTGCAAAGGTAGATGTTTTTAATGTCTTGACCAAATTTTTAGCGATATTTTTGACGATTCATTCAAAAAATAAATATTCCGACTGTCTGCTTTCACTAATTTATTATAATTTTTACATTTTTCGCCCGATTTATTTGCAATGTTTAAATTTTATTACAATCTTTGCAAAACGACCAATCATATACACGACTTATAATCTACAAATCATTATGTTCAGATCCATTACCTGCACTTTACGTTCAGTGGCGTGTCTCTTGACAGCACTATTTCTATGCCAGACTATCAATGCCGACGCACAATCGACCAGCCGATTCTTGAAAATAGACAAATCTATGCTTGAAACAATGATTAACTCAGGCACATTCGATTCGGCATTGCCATTTCTTATCGTCGCAGAAGATGAAGGTGTGGCATTAGGCTCAGAACTTAACAGCACATCCACATCAATACTCGCCAAAGCAGTCACCTTACGTGACGGATATGCCGAGACAGACATGGACTATAAGAGCTTTGTCTATGAACCTTATTATATAGGGACGTCCAAACGCTACGACGGTTGGGAGTTTAACCTCTTGAATCCTACAAAATATGAGCTCGGAACCTCGACCAATAAATTCATTTTCAGCACACAAGCGAAAATCATATTTACATTCATTTTTGATGACACTGACGATAGCCGATTGCAGATAAAATCACAATATTATAAAGACGGCACATACTATGGCATCAACTATGTCGGTCCTGGTGACAACGAAGGTTTCAAATTAACTGATGATGACTCAAAAAATCTCTCGCTCTATTGTATTGACTACATGAACGCCTCGTCGGTCGAACATAGCGACAATGATATTACCATAACATTTAATCCTGATAAGGATTTTAGATATAATTGCTATATAAACTACATTCTTAACGACGGTAGCGAAGTGTCCATGTCTGACCTTCTATTATCAACACATAGCGAGAAAATCGACTGGAAAGGCTATAAATCAGGACCGCTTGAAGTCTCACTGCCAAATTATGACCCTGAAGCCACTACATTATGGACTCTCCTGACACTACCTCAATCTCCCGGCCAGACAAATCTCCCATTTGGTCCCATATATCGCGCAACATACTCCGACATCAGCACCGGCCTGACCGCTCCGGCCGTGGCTGACGCTGAGGAGGCGACTCCCGTCTACTATACCCTGCAGGGCATACGCGTCTCTGAGCCATCGGCTGCCGGTGTCTATTTGTGCCGGCGCGGCGCGAATGTGACCAAAATTATTGTCAGATAACACATCGCGACTGCCATATTTGTCAGTATAGTTTAACACTATTTGTCAGTTTTGGCCTTTGGCATTGATTTTGCTATTTGTTATATAGACAACGTATAACACAAACAAAACCACAAATATAATCATGCAGAAAGGACAAATAGGAGTAACGACCGAAAACATATTCCCGGTCATCAAAAAATTCCTCTATTCCGACAATGAGATATTTCTCCGCGAACTTGTAGCCAACGCCATCGACGCCACCCAGAAGCTCAAGACCCTCTCGTCATTCGGCGAATACAAAGGCGAGCTCGGCGAAATGCGTGTCGAAGTCAAGGTCGACAAAGAAGCCGGCACACTCACCGTCACCGACCGTGGCATAGGCATGACTGCCGACGACATCAACAAATATATCAATCAGATAGCCTTCTCAGGCGCGGAAGAGTTTGTAAATAAATACAAAGACAACGCCAACTCCATCATCGGCCACTTCGGCCTCGGCTTTTACTCGGCCTTCATGGTGTCGAGCAAAGTCGAGATACGCTCGCTCTCCTACAAGGAGGGAGCCGAAGCCGTGAGTTGGACATGCGACGGCTCGCCCGAATACACCATGGAGCCGTGCGACAAATCGACACGCGGCACCGAGATAACCCTCTGGATCGACGATGACAACAAGGAATATCTCGAGCAGGCACGCATCGACCTTCTGCTTAAGAAATATTGCCGTTTCCTCCCTGTGCCCGTTGTCAGCGGCAAGGAGCAGGAGTGGAAGGACGGCAAATATGTCGACACCGACCGCGACAAAGTCATCAACGCCACCGAGCCTGCATGGACCAAAAAGCCATCTGAACTCACCGACGAGGATTACCGCAACTTCTATCACGAGTTGTATCCCGGACAGGAGGACCCGCTCTTCTGGATACACCTCAACGTCGACTATCCCTTCAACCTCACCGGCATACTCTACTTCCCCAAAATCAAGAGCAACCTCGACATACGCAAAGACCGCATCCAGCTCTACTGCAACCAGGTGTTTGTCACCGATTCGGTCGAAGGCGTTGTGCCCGAGTTCATGATGCTCCTGCAGGGAGTCATCGACTCGCCCGACATCCCCCTCAACGTATCCCGCTCCTATCTCCAGAGCGACCGCGCTGTCAAAAAAATATCGGGATATATAACCAAAAAGGTAGCTTCACGCCTCGAGGACCTCTTCAAAGCCGACCGTGCCGACTTCGAGTCAAAGTGGGACGACATCAAGATTTTCATCGAATACGGCATGCTCACCGACGAGAAATTCTGTGACGCCGCCCTCAAGTTCACACTCCTGCGCGACACCGAAGGCAAATATTTCACCCTTGAGGAATACCGCACCCTCGTCGAAGCCTCGCAGACCGACAAGGACGGCAACGTGGTCTACATCTACGCCACCGACCCCGTAGAGCAATACAGCTACATCGAGGCCGCCAACGCCAAGGGCTACAACGTCCTGCTCATGAACGGTCAGCTCGACGGCCACTTCCTGTCGATGCTTGAAAACAAGCTCGAGAAGACGACCTTCGTGCGTGTGGACAGCGACGTGGCCGACAACCTCGTGCCCAAGTCCGACAAAAAAGACTCCGGCCTGTCAGCCGACCAGATCTCACTCCTCACCACCATATTCCGCTCCCAGCTACCCAAGCTCGAGAAGAGCGAGTTTATGGTCTCGTTTGAATCACTCGACCCCGCAGCCAACCCCGTGCTCATAACCCAGAACGAGTATATGCGCCGCATGAAGGACATGGCCGCCACCCAGCCCGGCATGGGTTTCTATGCCGAACTGCCCGACAACTATAATCTCATCGTCAACACCTCGCAGCCACTCGTGGCACGCATACTCGGCGAAGCCGAAAAGGCTCTTGACGAAAAAATATCGCCCTTGCGTGCCGCCGTCAACGCTGACAACGAGCAGCTCACAGCCGTCCGCGCCGAGGTCAAGGACAACAAGCCCACTCCCGAGCAGGACGCCCGCGAGAAGCAACTCATGGAGTCAGTCGAAAAATCGCGCAAAGAGCAGGAGAGTATCATCTCCGACTACGCGCACGGCATCCCGCAGGTCAAGCAGATGATTGACCTCGCCCTCCTCGGCAACGGTCTCCTCCAGGGCCGCGAACTCAGCGACTTCATCCGTCGCTCGGTCGAGATGCTCTGACCATGTAGCCAAGCATAGAAATAATCTCTTTGAAACCCGCCTGTGTTTAATCTAATTAACACAGGTGGGCTTTATTTTTGCCCATGCCCGGATATATCTTTGCAGTGTCAACCCCATCACACCCCATCACACCTCATCACCCCCTTTACACACCCCTCTTACTCACCAACCCAACTATCTATCCGCCATGTCAACACCCGTCTACATCTCTCCGCGCGTCATCGACACCGTCACTTCACTTCCCATTGAAGACCGCATCCCCATCAGCAACGCGCTCAGCATGGAATTTATACTCGGCATCGACCCTACCGACACCCTCACACCCATGCAAGGCATGCTCTATGCCATGATAAAATTTTACGTCACACAAGACACCGAGCGCAACCGCGCCGCCACCTCATCGGCCGACCCCTCGTCATTCGAGCCATACCGCTGCGCCCTCGGCTGACAGACCCGTGTAGACACACACCGCGTAGCGGTAGCCTTTCTCCCGGCCGACCTCCATACGGGGCTCATATGTGACTCCGAGCAGAAAAGCAGCATCGATGCCGTCGCCGCTATCGTCCATGGCGTCACGCGGCAACACTTCGACAGGCACGGCATACACCGTGTAACGTCGCGCTCCGGTTGCCGGCCTCCACGACAACTCGCCGTCTCTTAAGCGCAGCCTCTCCACGCGTCCCGCCTCATCCTCCGACCCATCAGCCACACGCGGCGACAGC
The DNA here is from genome assembly GCF_910574735.1 of Duncaniella muricolitica. NCBI lineage: Bacteria > Pseudomonadati > Bacteroidota > Bacteroidia > Bacteroidales > Muribaculaceae > Duncaniella > Duncaniella muricolitica. Next base: position 5,935 of record NZ_CAJTCF010000002.1, read on the forward strand.
GACGGAAAGGCAAACGGTCCCCCGGCCAGCACCCCCTCCACCTTGGGCAGAAACTTCGCGCTATATATCATCGTGCCGAGATTACCGTCTACACTCACCCGCCTGTTACACTCTATCTGTCTCAGAAGGTCGGCACGGTGCTCGGCCAGACTCCCCTGTCCGATGCGCTCGAGCGTCACACTCGGATACATATGCGAGCCATAGAGGTTGGCCGACACGTTCCACCACCGCGACAGAGGCTCATAGGGAGCCGTGACATGCGTCGTGGGCCAATAAATCTGAGGCGACACAAAATCGACCGTTCCCTGATACATCGTCCCCAGCGGGTCGGAGTAAATCTCGCCATATTGCCAGTCGGCAGCCTTGACTCCGACATACTCCTCGCCCCATTTGCCGCCCGAAGCGTCAGCCTTGCCGGCCACACCCGCAGGCGAGATGCCAAATCGGACATAAGGCTTCGTGTCGGCAATCATACATTTCACGTCGGCCACTGTCTTATGCACATTGGCCCTGCGCCAGTCACCGAAACTCATCCACGGAGCCTCCGACATGTACAGCCCATAGTCGGGCGCACTCTTGTCCTCGGGTATGCGGTTAGGATAGAAATAGTCGTCAAAAATCAGTCCGTCAATATCATAACCCTCAACAATCTCGCGGCATATATCCACCACATGTTGCCTCGCATCCTCAAGACCGGGATTAAACACCGTATACTTGCCGTGGGTCAGCAGCCATCCCCGCTTCTTCCACTCCCGGTCGGCCGGAGTGTCATAGTCTGTGCCCGACGACCATCTGAACGGATTGACCCACGCATAACACTCCAGTCCGCGGGCATGACACTCTGCCACCACCCACTCCAGCGGATCCCATCCCGGGTCGGTGCCGCGCCGTCCGCTCACAAACGAGCTCCACGGCTCTGTCTGCGAACGATACATCACATCGGCCATCCCCCTCACCTGAAAACACACTGTCGTAAGATTGAGCCTCCGGCACCGGTCCAACAATACACTCATCTCGCGCTGTTGCCGCTCACGCACAGTCGCGTCAGCACCCTGACACGAAGGCCAGTCTATGCCCCACACCGTGGCAATCCACACACCGCGCATCTCTCTCTTGGGCGACGAGGCCGACGCCCCGATACCGACAGCCAGCAGCAACGCCGACAGCAACAACGCGCGCAGTGCGCGCAACGACCTATTCACACTAATTTTAAGCATAATCAATGCAAAATTAACACATTTTTCAACAATTATCGCCCGCATGATTGGCCTTTTTCACAAAAAATGACTAATTTTGCGAGTTGAAACGCAAACGCTCCGGCAAGCACACCATTATAATTATGTACAAATACCTCTTAATACTGCTCGCGGCAATCGCTGTGACATCCTGTGGCGAATATCAGCGCGTGCTCAAAAGCAACGACGCCGACTATCGCCTCGACTTTGCCAAACGGGCATTTGAAGAGAAAAAATACACTCAGGCCGCAACCGCGCTCGAAAACGTCCCCCAGGTATTCAAAGGCTCCGAGAAAGCCGAAGACGCCCTCTTCCTGCTCGCTCTCGCCAACTATGAAAACAAGGACTACGAGACCGCCGGCACATATTTCAAGCAATATTATACACGCTACCCCAAAGGCAAGCACACCGAGCTGGCCCGCTTCTACACAGGCTACGGCTACTATCTCGACTCGCCCGACCCTCAGCTCGACCAGTCCGGCACCATCAAAGCCATACAGGAGCTTCAGGCTTTTCTCGACTACTTCCCGCGCAGCGACAAAGTATCCATTGCCCAGAACTCCATCTTCGAGCTCCAGGACAAACTCACCCTCAAGCAGCTTGAAAACGCCCAGCTCTACTACAACCTCGGCACCTATCTCGGCAACAACTACGAAAGCTGCATCATCGTAGCCCGAAACGCCATCAAGGACTATCCCTACTCCAAATACAAGGAAGACCTCGAGCTCCTCATTCTCAAAGCCAAATATCAGGAAGCACGCGAGAGCGTAAACGAAAAAAAAGCCGACCGATACTCCGAAGTGGTCGACGAATACTACTCGTTTATCAACAACTATCCCGACACCCCCAACCGCGAGGAGGCCGACAACATCTTCAAGATTGCCAGCCGATACATCAAGGAATAGTCACTCCGCCCCCCTTGTCATAGAATAGAAAAAACATATCGTATATACCACACAATGGACTACAAGAAGACCAACGCACCTCTCAACACTCAGACCCGCGACCTCATCTCAATGAGCGAGGACACCGGCAACGTATACGAAACCGTCTGCATCATCGCCAAGCGTTCCAATCAGATAGCTGCCGAGATGAAGCACGACCTTGAGAAGAAGCTCCAGGAATTTGCATCTCTCAACGACAACCTTGAGGAAATCTCCGAAAACCGCGAGCAGATCGAAATCTCACGCTTCTACGAGCGTCTCCCCAAGCCCACCCTCATCGCGACACAGGAGTATCTCGACCACAAGATTCACTTCCGCAACCCCGCCAAAGACATCGACCAGGACTAAACACCCTGAGCTGTCGCAGTGCGACGATGAAAAAAAATCGTCACGCTGTTGCGCAAGTCAAAAATTATCACTAAATTTGCACGCTCTTTTGAGCATAATATATTCATTTTATCCACTTTTAAACATCTGTATCAATGCATTTGAATTCTGATGAAAAAGTAGAAATCTTTGAGAAGTACGGTAAGGGCAAAACTGACACTGGCTCGCCTGAAGCACAGATTGCATTATTCTCTGTCCGTATCGCTCATTTGACCGAGCACCTTCGGTCAAATCATAAAGATTATACGACCGCACGAGCACTCAAGGCTCTGGTAGGTAAGCGTCGTCGTCTTCTCGACTACCTCATCCGCAAGGACATCAACCGCTACCGCGCCATCATCGCCCAGAAGGAGCTCGGCATCAGAAAGTAAATCCCCTCAAAAGGATTCTACTTGAAGATCACACCAACCGCTGTCAAGCCACATGCCTGACAGCGGTTGTCGTATATATATATATTTCACACACATGGCTCAAGCCGAAATTCCGCTATATCATAAATTAATCCCTGAGGAGATACAAAAGTTGCATAAGCTCAATAAGAAACAAAAGTTTTTTTATTTCAGTGCATAAATCGGTTGCCCTCCGCACAGCATCCCATACTGTGACCACACCCTACCCCGCACGGGCGTCCGCGACCGTACAGACATCCCACGCATACTCCCCCCACATCCCGCACGGGCGTCCGCTGGCATTCCAAGCATGCCACATCCCGTCCCGCACGGGCATCCGCTGGCATTCCAAGCATGCCACATCCCGTCTCGCTCGGGCATCCGCTGGCATCCCACGCATACCACATCCCGTCCCGCACGGGCGTCCGCAGGACGCAGATTTGATAGTAACCAGGTACACCGAAGCGCAGCGAAGGTGTGCCTGGAATAGTATACAATAAAAATGATGTCCGACAGGACATCGGTTTACGTGAGAGGATGCTGTATAGCTATCGCACCCGATAATCGGCATCCTGTCGGACGCCATCATTGTATTGAGTCATTAGTCCGAGCACACCTCCGCTACGCTTCGGTGTACCCGGACTACGTCCCGCGGATGCATCAGTCGCTCAATTTAATCCTCAGACATATAACCGACATTTCGGCTTGCATAGTTTTATGATTTATCTGCCTCCGGCGGTCGAGCGGTCGGCATTGGCGTCGACATTAATGAGCTTGTCAGCCCCTCTTTTTTGCCGACCCCACTGCAGGTTATAGCTCACGGAGATATACGGCATACGCATATTTATACGCATATGCTGTTCATTACGATTCCACTTACTCAACGATTTGCTGCCTTGGTCATATTTGCCGAACGGCATAATTACTCCGGCTCCAAACCGCCATGACTTCATGTTATAGCTTAAATCAATAATATTAATATCCTCCCCCCATGAGATTTTCTCACCCCACAGGTCACGCTGCGACCGCTTGTATTGACCGCTGAGGACAAAGCCCCAGTGCGCGAGACCGATTTGAACATCACCGCTCCAAGCATTGCTATGCTGCGTGTATCCCGCACCGCGCATACGCTCCATTCGGAATTGTATATAACCGCTCGCCATAAGCCAATCAGGGATAATCTCGATCTGAGGAGCAAAGAATAATGAAATATTCTGCAATCCCCGGCTGTTCTCATAGGTAGTGATCAACCTGTCATCCATCCAATGCAGCACCGGAGTGATAGCATTGGGCGAGGTAAAAGCCCTGACACCGAAAGAGCCGTTGACACGTGGCAGATTAAAGCCATAGCGAAACGTCAGCATATAAGAGTTGGCGGTCTTGAGCTCCTGATTGCCCACACGCCACTGAAAACCATCAAGCTGCTGTGGCACAATATTGGTTTCGGACAGCGACGGAGAGGATTGCCATGAAGTGAAATTAAGTCGGAAATTATGGTTCTGATTGAGTGAATAGGTGATTGTGGCCTGTGGACGCGGGCTCCAGGTGTGATTGCCTTGATTGGTTTCCTTAAACAGAAAATCGGTATATTGCACACCCATTCCGGCTGTGGCTGTCCATCGGCCGAAATGATGAAAGTATTCGGCAAACAGATAGACTTTATCCTGACGCTGATGAAATATGTCACCACCGAGATTTTCATACTGCGAACGGTTGCGATTGGCCGTATACGAAGCCCCGGCGGTAAATCGGCCGTTGCGCCAGCTCTTGATATAATCAGCCTCTATGGCATAAGCCTGATTGCGGTCCTTGATATTGGTATGAATATCGGTCACATAACCTGCGGCACCATTAATCTGCTCCATATAATCCGAAAAAGAGCGGCCGAAATAAAACGAGCTGTTGAAATTGACTACAAACATCTGCCTGTTGGCAAAGTTCTGTTGCCAGTATAACGAAAGCGATGGAGTGCTGCCATTGTTGCCATGCGAGTCAGTCAACAATATGTTGTCCGAACCGTCGCTAAGCGAGAGCACCCCCCTATAGGTGGTTTTATCCGCGATATTACTGTTCAGATTAAACTCGGCCATAAAAACCGTCGTATCAGGCTTTATGTAATTATATGAAGCCCAGGCGCGGGCCTGACTATTATCCAGCGAGCCGCCTCGCGATGATTCGTTACGTGTTAGCGATGAGCCGTCGGGATAAGTGAACGTCTCGACATAGTCGCGGTGGGTTTTGATTTTATTGGTGAGCTTGTAGTTGCCGCCGACCTCCCATTGCGAACGTCCCACATTGAATTTTGCATCAGCCATATAAGCTCCCCATGCGGCATTGAGAGCCGGGCGCGCCTCAGTCTGCAAAGAGCCGCCGACTGTCGGATTGGCGACAATGAAATTCACCACACAGTTGGCACCGCCGTAACGAAGACCGGGATTGTCAATCCATTCTACACGCCTGATAGTTTCAGGCAACAATGCGCGCACTGCGTCAATTGACGATTCCCTTCCGTTGATGCGCACCTGCACGGATTGTCCGGCCGACTGGATTATGCCAAGCTGGTCACTCACGGTCAGTGAGGGTATCATCAGATTGCTCAGAAGCTGCATACCGTTTCGCGAGTTAGCCACCGCACTCTTTGACGGATGATAGACATCCATATCGGCCTTGCGTATTACCTTTGGTGCCCGGACCACGATCTCACCAAGTTCCCTGACAGCTATTGTATCCGTTGCCGACTGGGCGGATGTGATGACCGGCACCACGGCAGCCGCCATGACAATCAAGAGTTGATTTAAGAAAGTCGTTTTCATATTGCGATATATTTTTATGATTTTACACCGCAAAATTACACCCAAATCCATCTTAACGCCAAGAATAAAAATCTTAACAAGCCCCACATAACACTCTGTAAATCAACGATAGTCTTATCTAAAAGGTTAAATCCGATTCCTCACCACCCAAATATAACCTAAAACAGTGATGCCCGGACAAAAAAACGGGTATACAAAAAAACGGGACTGTATTCTTCATACGAATACAATCCCGTTTTATTCTGTGTCGTATCAGAGTGGGCTTATGCCTGAGCGGGCTCCACGTTGATAAACTTGCGACCTTCCTTGCCCTCGGTGAATACTACTACACCGTCGATGAGAGCGAAGAGAGTGTGGTCCTTACCCATACCCACGTTGAGACCGGGATGGTGAACGGTGCCACGCTGACGCTTGAGGATGTTACCGGCTTTGCAATGCTGACCGCCGAAAATCTTTACACCGAGTCGTTTGCTTTCTGACTCACGGCCGTTCTTAGAACTGCCGACACCTTTTTTATGTGCCATTTCTTTTTAACTGATTTAGGGGGTTAAGCTACAACTTCTTTGATTAACACTTTGGTGAAGCACTGGCGATGGCCGTTCTTGCGACGATAGCCTTTGCGACGCTTCTTCTTGAAGACGATTACCTTCTCGCCCTTTACAAGAGGCTCGAGAATCTGGCAAACCACCTTGGCACCCTCTACGGTGGGGGCACCTACTTTTACTGCGTTGTCGGCTTCAGCGAGGAGCACACGGTCAAATTCTACTGTGTCACCTTCTTTGTGAGCATCGCCGAGATAGTGAACATACAGGAACTTCTCAGGCTCTGCCTTGAACTGCTGTCCCTGGATTTCTACGATAGCGTACATCTGTTATTTTGTTGTATTACAGGTTATACCTTCGGGCGAACAGCCGTCTTTATTCTTTCGGCCGTTACTTAGACATGCCCAGTGAGGCTAAATCGGTTGCAAAATTAGCTATTTATGCCCAATCGGCCAAATATTTAGGCCAAAGAATTTTATTTATGTTAATTTTTTCAGTCATATGACGATTTTTTGGTTACTTTGCATAATGATTCCATAATGAAACCATAGGTGCATGAACAGTAATAATACTAAGAAACTCGAACAGTTGAGCAACGAATCAGTGGGCCGTCTCTTGTGGCGATACAGTCTGCCGGCCGTGGTGGGGATGCTCGTGATGTCGCTCTACAATATCATCGACCGCATATTCATCGGCCAGGGCGTAGGGCCCGAAGCCATCGCCGGACTCGCCATCACGTTTCCGGTGATGAACATCTCGGCCGCCCTTGGCGTACTCATCGGAGCCGGCGGTTCGGCCCGTATATCCATTCTGCTCGGAGCCAAGGACTATCACGGAGCGCGTCGCGTGCTGGGCAACGCCCTGACGCTGATGACAGCCATAGTGGTCTGCTACCTTACGGTGTTTGCCATATTCATCGACGACATTCTCACCATCTTCGGTGCGAGCGAAGTCACATTGCCCTATGCCCGCGACTATATGCTCTACATACTGCCGGGCCTGTTCATGACCAACTTCTCTCATACCTTCAACAACTTCATGCGCGTGTCGGGCTACCCTGTCAAGGCGATGGTGACGATGTTTATCGGTGCGGGAGTCAATGTAGTGCTCGACCCTCTGTTCATATTCCACTTCGGGTGGGGCATCAAGGGTGCGGCCATCGCCACCGACATATCCATGGCCGTGTCGGCACTCTTCGTGATGCGCCACTTCTTCACGTCATCCTCAGTGCTGCACTTCAGCCGCGACCCGTGGATGTATCGTCCCGACCTTAAAGTCATCGGCTCGATTGTCGCCATCGGAGCGGCACCGTCGCTCGTCAACGCGGCCGCCTGTTTCATCAACGTGATTATCAACAAGACCCTCTACACCCATGGAGGCGACATAGCCGTGGGTGCCGCGGGTATATTTACCTCCTACACCTCACTCATGACCATGGTTGTCGTAGGACTATGTCAGGGCATGCAGCCCATCATCGGCTACAACTACGGTGCCGGACTGCTGTCACGCCTCAAGCGCACCTACTGGCTGGCCGTCGGAGCCTCGACACTCATAGTGACGGCGGGCCAGTTGGCCGGACTCATATGCCCGTGGTACATAGCCCGGGCCTTCACGTCCGACCCAACGCTCATCGACCAGACCGTGAGATGTCTGCGCATATCGCTCACAGCCTTTACGGTGGTAGGATTTCAGATCATATCCACCACACTCTTTCAGTCGCTCGGCAAAGCGGGGGCATCGGTATTTCTATCACTCGCACGTCAGGTGATATTTCTAATTCCGCTGCTGTTGCTGCTGCCCGACCGCTACGGGCTCGACGGTGTGTGGATGTCGTTTCCGATGTCCGACTGCCTGGCCACAGCCGTGACGGTGATAATGGTCTCGCTCGAACTGTCGCGTCTCAACCGCGCTGTCAAAGGGCAGACTCAATCCAATCTTTGCACCGATTCTTTGGAATCATAGCGCATAATTTCTTATCTTTGCATCCGCAAAACCCATCAAATTACAATTATGCTTAAGACAATACTTTCCATATCGGGCCGTCCCGGCCTGTACAAGCTCGTCAACCGCGGTAAAGGTATGCTCATCGTCGAGGAAATCTCCACCGGCAAGCGCACACCCGCTTATGCCCGCGACAAAGTGATCTCGCTCGGCGACATCTCCATCTACACCGAGGAAGGCGACACCCCTCTCGGACTCGTACTCGACACCGTAAAGGAGAAAAACGAAGGCAAGGCCGTCGACATCAAGGCTATCGGCAATGACGCCGACCTCCGCGAATATTTCGCCGAGATACTCCCCGAGTATGACCGCGAGCGCGTCTACACCACCGACATCAAGAAACTCCTGTCGTGGTACAACCTCCTTATCGCAGCCGGCATCACCGACTTCAAGCCGGCCGAAGAGGCTTCTGAAGAAGCTTCTGAAGAAGCCTGAGTTTAAGAGAAGTTGAGAGTTTAAGAGTTTAAAAAGTTTAACCTCCCACACGTGAAGAAATCACGCACATTCAGCGAGCAGGACAGTGTCGTAGACCTCATCAACGAGGACTACGACATACTGCCCGTGCTCAGCCGTTTTTCGCTCCCGCTCGGATTCGGCTCCAAGACAATAGGCGAACTGTGCGCGCAGTCAGGCATCAACGTACAGGTATTTCTGCTTATAGTCAATTTTCTGCTGTCGGGTCATATCGACACCTCGCGTCTCTCGGCCGTCTCGGCCCGCGAAGTGGCCAGCTTTCTGCACAATTCCCACGACTACTATCTGCAATATAAATATCCTCACATCCGGGCCAATCTGCTCACCGCGCTCGACCCGGCGCATGCCGACATCAACCCGATAATAGTCAAATATTTCGACGACTATATCCACGAAGTGGAGGCCCACTTCAGATATGAGGAGCAAAAGGTGTTTCCCTACGTCGAGTCACTCTCCGAGGGCAATTACAGCGGGGCTTACAACATCGGCATGTTCACTCGCCGCCATGACCATGAGGTGGAGGGAAAACTCGCCGAACTGAAAAACATCATCCTTCGCTACTATTCCACATCAGTCCCCTACAGGATGTATGACGTGCTTGTCGACCTCTACAACTGCGAGGACGACCTCAAGCAGCACGCGCAGGTCGAGGACAATATACTGGTGCCGCTGATAAGCGAGCTCGAAAGCCGCCTGCGTAAATAACCAACCTTTATTTAGTCTTGTAAGTCATGCGAGTTCACAAAGTCGGATTACTGCTCAGTTCGCCCCTGCTCACAGCCGGGCTGCACGACACGCTGCTCCGAGCGCATGGACTGAATATTATAGACATCACCGAGCGCACCAGTCCCGAGTCATACACACAGCGCGTGTCGGCTGAATCGCCGTCACTGATGATAGTCGACCCCTTCACCGCCCACTATTGCCCGGTCGATGTGCCGTCGATGCTGCTCACCACGTGTCAGGTGCCCGACAATGTGCGCGACGGCCATGTGGCCATAGCCTCGATATATGACAGCACCGAGTCAATCGTGTCAAAGATACGCACCTTTGTCAATCCCTCCGCTACGGGGGGCGACCAGCGCGGCAGCGACCTGTCACCCCGCGAGCGCGACGTGATAATGCACATAGTCAAAGGATTGTCCAACAAAGAGATTGCCGCCCAGATGAATGTCTCGGTCAACACTGTGATGACCCATCGCCGCAACATCGCCTCAAAGCTCGAGATTCACTCGCCGGCCGGTCTGACAATTTTCGCAATCGCCACCGGCATGGTCAAAATCGACGAAGTGGCCATCTGACACCCCTCCCTTATAATAATTATCACATCATCCCCGGATAAAACGCGTCAGGTATATGCTCGAGCGTATATCCGTCGGGCGAACCTACTATAAATATCAGGTCAAAACGTGGGTCAAGCGGCTCACGGAGCGAACTCATATACATGTCGGCCGCCTGTATCATACGCTGACGCTTGCGCCTGTCAACAGCGTCACTCGGGTCGACATAGCCCGAACTGCGCGTCTTTACCTCGACAAAACACAGGTAATTGTCCTTGCGTGCAAGAAAATCGACCTCTATCCTGCCTATGCGTATGTTCACGCCGTCGATGCCATAGCCCTGTGACAGAAGATAGTCACGGGCCACGGCCTCGCCCCAGCGTCCAAGCTCGTTATGCTCCGACATCAGGGGTAACAGCGTTATTCGTCATAATCATAATCGTCCTCGTCGAGCATACGGTAGCCGTAATCCTCGCCCTCAAAGTCCTCGTCATACACATCGTCGTCATCCTCGGGCATGGCGGGAACGTTCTCGAAGATAAACTCGTCCTCCTCGCGCACACGGTGGTGGCCGTCAAGCGGACGATGCGTGATGGGACTGACCTCGATGCGGTTGCGCTCGTCAGTGATTTCACCCCACAGCATATCCTTGAGTTCGGTTATGCCCTGGCCGGTCACAGCCGAGATAAACACGTGAGGGATGCCTTCGGGCAGATGGCCCTCCATCTCGGCACGCAACTCGTCGTCAAGCATATCGCTCTTGGATATGGCCAGCACACGAGGCTTGTCGGCAAGCTGGGGGTTGAATTTCTCCAGCTCGGAGGCAAGTATCTCATACTCCTTCTTTATATCGTCGGCATCGGCCGGCACCATAAAGAGCAGCACGGCGTTACGCTCGATGTGACGGAGAAATCTCAGACCGAGACCCTTGCCTTCACTGGCACCCTCGATGATGCCGGGGATGTCGGCCATGACAAACGAGCGGTCACCGCGATATGACACGATGCCGAGCTGAGGCTCCATGGTCGTGAACGGATAGTCGGCAATCTTGGGGCGCGCGGCCGAGATAGACGAGAGCAGGGTCGACTTGCCGGCATTAGGAAAACCGACCAGACCGACATCGGCAAGGAGCTTAAGCTCCATAATGATACTCTTCTCGATGGCCGGCTCGCCGGGCTGGGCATAACGGGGGGTGCGGTTGGTGGCACTCTTGAAATGCCAGTTGCCAAGACCGCCGCGGCCGCCGCGCAGGAGCTTGATTTCCTCGCCGTCCTCGGTGACCTCGCAGAGAAACTCGCCGGTCTCTGCATCAAAAACCACAGTCCCGCAGGGCACTTCTACAACTACATCCTCGCCGTCCTTGCCAAACGAGCGTCCGCCTGAGCCTGACTGTCCGTTGCCTGCAAAGATGTGACGGCGATAGCGCAGTGGGAGGAGTGTCCACATATGTGAGTTGCCACGAAGTATGATGTGGCCTCCGCGGCCCCCGTCACCACCGTCCGGGCCACCCTTGGGCACATACTTGGCGCGGTGGAAGTGTCGCGAACCGGCTCCGCCCTTTCCCGAGCGGCAAAGCACTTTTACGTAGTCTATGAAATTGGAATCAGCCATCTTGTTGAGCTTAAAAATTTTTACTAATAATGATTAACGTAGCGCATCAGTTCACGGGCATGGGCATAGTCGGCGGGCGAACCTATGTCAATCCATGTGCCGTTGATGGGGAAATAAGAGACCTTACAGCCCGACTCCAGAGCCCGGTCTATCAGGTCGGTGGCATCAGTGCGCCCGTCGGCCGGCAATGAGCGCAGCAGACGGTTGGATATAATGTATATTCCCGCGTTGGCATAGTAGGAATATGACGGTTTCTCTTCGAGCGAAGTCACACGGTTGCCGTCGGTGGCAAGTATGGCATAGGGCACCGACACATTGTATGACACGGCTGCAATCGTGATATCGGCCTTCTCGGCCATATGGTGAAGATACATCTCCTCAAACGATACGGTGGTCAGAAGGTCGGAGTTCATCACAATGGTCTCGCCCACCTCCGGCACATCACACAGGGCCGCGGCCCCGATGGTGCCCATCGCCATAGGCTCGCGCACACATTTCACCTGCACGCCCTCGACCGGAGCGGCGAAATGCTCCTCTATCTGCCCGGCAAGATAATTGACTGTCACCGTGATGTCCGACACACCCACCGCGGCCAGAGCACGGATGTTATGGTCGATGACGGGACGGTCGCCGAGCGGCAGCAGCGGCTTGGGTGTGGTGAGCGTGAGCGGACGCAGACGTTCGCCCTTGCCTCCGGCCATGAGAATAGCACTCACGGGGAGTATCGAGCGCGTCACCGACGTGTCGATTATCCTGACCACGCGCCCCGCGGCATCAAGCACAGGGATGAGCTGAAGGCCGCGCCGGCGCATTTCGCGCAGCCGGCCCACCGACTCCTCCCCCTCGCGCAGCGCACTGTAACCGACATGCATTGCCTGTCGGACAGGAGCGTCGAGACCTACACCGCCAAGCAACGCCCGGCGCACATCGCCATCTGTGAGTGTGCCGCACATGTGCATGTCGCCGTCGGTCACGAGTAGTGTCATCCGGCCGCCCGACAGACTGTTGAGCTTGCCGAGAGCCTCGATGAGTGTGGAGTCACGTGAGATTAAATGCTTGTCCATAGTGTGTAATATCAGTCATTGGAGAGTTGGTTCATGACCTGCTCAAGCACCATCCAGTCGAGCGGCGTGTCAAGGTCGAGCGAACGGCTGCGTGGCATCTCGTAAGGTATGCGGCGGCCAAACCGTCCAAGCTCCATGGCGCGTATCGACGCTGGATTGATTACATAGACCGAGCCGTTGTATTGCCATGCGCGCGGAGCATCTTGCCTGCGGGTAATGAGTCCGTCACCCTTGCTCACACGGAGACATCCGTCCCCGGCGGTCTCGAAGCAGTCATAGTAAGGATTGCACGCTGCCTCTGTGACACTCACCACCATGTCAATATCGGGCGAATAGAGAGCCAGACACGCCTCCACATCACCGACGGTGCGCAGGGGCGAGGTGGGCTGCAACAATACTATCCGGTCATACACGATGCCCGTGCGGTCGGCATAATCCATGACATCGAGTATCACCTCGCGCGACCCCACATTGTCGGCCCCCAGGGCTGCGGGACGGCGATAGGCTACCTCCAGCCCCTCGCTCTCGACGACAGCGCGGATGGCGTCATCGTCGGTCGACACTATCACATGGCTGTCGGGCGCGAGCTGTCGGGCCACCTCGATGGAATAGTGGATGAGCGGATGTCCGGCTATCATCTTGATATTCTTGCCGGGTATGCCTTTGCTGCCTCCACGGGCAGGTATTATGTATAATGTGGAGCAGGAGGTGGTGGTCATCATCTCAGGTCATAAAATTTTTTGGTACGCATCAGCTCCACAGGAGTCTCGGCTATGGCCTTGACTGAGAGAGCGAGAGTGTCGGGACGCACATAGGGATTTTGCGCTGCACGTGCACGCGCCTGTCCCTCGTCCGACAGGGCTTCGGCGATGGCCATGGCTATGTCATCGGCCGAGTCACCGCAATGTATCACACTGTCGGAGCATAGCCGTCCGCGCTGTCTGATGCCTATGTCGACGGTTGGTATGCCCATCGACGGCACTTCTATAATGCCGCTCGACGAGTTGCCCACCACCGCGCTGACACAGCGCAACGCCGAGAGATAGCGTAGCTTGCCGAGCGAGGGGATGACCCTCACACGGTCGGGATTGCTCAAGGCGTAACTCTCTATCATGTCGATTATCACACGGCCCTGCGCGTCATTGTTGGGATAAGTGATGAGCACATGCGAGTCGGGAAACCGGTCGAGTGCTTCCAGCAAGGCACGGCAACGTGACTCGGTGTCGCAACTGTCGAGCGTGGCCGGATGATAGGTCACGAGCAACGACCCGTGAGGCAGACTGAAACCGATAGATTCCTCCAGCCGGTCGCGCGGCATCAACGGTTCGTTGAGCAGATTCCACACCCCAATCGAACCTGTGTTTATGACCCGCCCGGGCTCCTCGCCCATTGCGATGACGCGGCGGCGGTAGGGCTCGGTGGAAGTGAGGTGCAGACTTGCCATCTTGGTAATGGCATGGCGTATGGAGTCGTCAATGGCCCCTTCGGAAATCTCGCCTCCGGCTATATGCACTATCGGGATGCGCATCATCATGGCGGCGGTGGCGGTGGCAAGCATCTCGAAACGGTCGCCGAGTATCACGACAACATCGGGCTTCAATTCGCCAAACGCACGGGCCATGCCTGACATACACGCCCCCATGGCATCGACAGTGCCCGCAGGAGTGTCGCCCGTATCGGGCATCGCGACACTCACCACATCGTCAAAGCCATCGGCCTTGATTTCATTTATGGTCATGCCATAGCGTTGCTGCAGGTGCATGTTGGTAGCCAGCACCGTGACACGGCAGTCGGGCCGATCACGGAGCGCGACGGCAATGCCGCTGAGCAGACCCCAGTCGGCACGCGTACCTGTGGCTATGGCTATATTTCTCATGTTTTTCACACCGTTCGAGCAGGCTCGGCGGGAAGATATTTTTTTGTTAGAGGGTGTTTATCTCGATGGCTCAATATTCGCGTTCGCCAAAAATAGTTGTGCCCACGCGTATCATGTCGGCACCTTCGCTTACGGCTATAGGCCAGTCATGGCTCATGCCCATGCTCACAACAGTGAACGAATCGCATCGGCTCATCACACCCTTTTTCAATGTGTCAAACGTGTGACGTATCAGTCTGAAATCCTCGCGTATACGCTCCTCATCGTCCACATTGGAAGCCATGCCCATGACTCCGGCAATCTCCACATGCGACATCTCGGCGACAAGCTCAGGAGTCACAAGGTCAATAAGCTCGTCGGGCGCGAAGCCATACTTGGTCTCTTCGCGGGCCACATGCACCTGCAGAAGCACAGCCACACGGCGGTCTATGCGGGCGGCCTCACTGTTGATCAGCGACAGCAGACGGGCTGAGTCGACACTGTGGATAAGCGACACATGAGGAAGTATCTGGCGCACCTTGTTGGTCTGAAGATGTCCGATAAAATGCCACCGCACATCGGCCGGCATCACCTTGGCCTTGTCACACAGCTCGTTGGCCCGGCTTTCGCCAAACACTCGCTGACCTGTCTCATATGCCTCGAGCAGAGCCTCGACAGGATGAAACTTTGACACAGCCACGAGTTCGACTCCCGAAGGAACCGACTCGCGGAGCTGACGCAGATTTTCACTTACGCCCATGTCACGGCCTCTTATTCTCCGTCCTTTGAACCCTTGCCGCTGAGATCAGCCTCATAGACGTCCATGATGGGAGTCTCCTGGATGGTGTTGATCTCAAAGTCGGCCATTGTGCCGCTCATGCCTTCCATGAAGTTGTCATAAGCCTCCTTGAACGAGTCGGCGGCCACGAGAAACTGTGTGATCGATTTCTTCTCCACAGCGGTCTTCTCGTCGAGAGTGATGAAAGCCGCCTTGACAAGATACCACTTGTCGCCGGTCTTCTGACGGAATATCTCGGAAATCTTGGAAATCTTCACAGCCGACACATTATATTCGGATGTGAAATGCGCTATCTCCTCCGAGATGCGGGCCTCAGCCTCGGTAAACGACAGCGCGTCCACCATATATGCTTCAGTGACTTTCTTGATGGCTCCGTTCTCCATTGTCTTGTCATAACGGACCTTAGTCTCAAACCAAATTGCCATTGTAATGTATATTGTTACGAGTGATTAAAAAACAAAAATCGAGCTACAAAATTACGCAAAAAATCTCATCCAAATTCCAGATGCCTGTGTTTTTTTATTTTCCATGCCTTATTATACAATTTTCACACTTGCCGTGACGTTACAATAAGGTATAAATGTATCAATCCATTACCGTCACAAGAGATGCGAGTACTCATTGTCAATAAATTTTTCTATCCGCGCGGCGGTGACTGCGTGGTGGCCATGGGCACACGTGAACTGTTAATCGAAGCGGGCCACACGGTACAGGTCTTCGCGATGCATCATCCACTCAACATCAGTCTGCCTGAAAGCGGCTCGTTTGCATCACAGATCGACTTTTCAGGCTCACTCTCTCAGAAAGTAAAGGCCTTCGGACGTCTTGTAGGATTGGGCGACATCTCCGTCGCGTTTCGTAAAGTCCTGCTCGACTTCAAGCCCGATGTGATACATGTCCACAACATCCACTCCTACCTCTCCCCTGTAATATGCCGGATAGCCCATGACAGCGGCATCCCCGTGGTGTGGACTCTGCACGACTTCAAACTCGTCTGCCCGGCCTATACTTTCCGCAAAGGCAACGGCGAGATATGCGACTATGCAGCCACCGGCAAATGCAGCCCCGTAAGAAACAGATGTCTCAAAAACAGTCTGACGGCATCCGCCATGGCTGCGGTAGAAAAACTCCGGTGGTCTATGCCGAGGCTCAACCGCATGACCGACGCATACATAGCTCCCTCACACTTCATGAGCGAAATGATGATGCTCGGTGGAGCCGACAAAGACAAGATGAACGTGATATACAACTTTGTCGACCCCGCCAAACTACGCATTCTCGCTCGCAGTGACTCGCGAAGCGGCGGCGGTGGTGACGACAACCGATATTTTGCCTACACCGGGCGTCTGTCATTCGAGAAAGGCGTCGCCACACTGATACAGGCCGCAATACAGTCGGGCGTAAACCTGCGCATAGCCGGTGACGGACCGATGCGCGCCCAGTTGGAGGCAATGGCCGCCGGTCATAAAGGCATCACATTTCTCGGCCGGCTCGACGCCGAGGCTGTCGCGGCCCTGCAACGTGACGCCGACGCCTGTGTCTGTCCGTCGGAATGGTTTGAGAACAATCCGCTCGCTGTCATCGAGAGTCTTTGTGCCGGCACCCCCGTCATAGGAGCCGACATCGGCGGCATCCCCGAACTTATTACTCCCGGAGTAAACGGATTTCTCTACAAATCGGGTGACACAAATGCTCTCGCCCGAATATTGAATGACTTCTCACCCTCATCATTCGACAAGTGTTCAATAGCCCGCGACGCGACTGAAAAATTCTCCACACGCACACACCTCGACCGAATTCTGAATATATATCAATCCTGCATACGCTAAACTCACCCCGATTATATGAAAATCGCATTTGTGTCCACACGCGGCATCCCCAACAACTACGGCGGTTTTGAACAGTTTGCCGAATACATCTCGGTCGGGCTTGCCCGCAGAGGACATGATGTCACCGTATATTCTCCGCATTTTCATCCCTATAAAGAGAGCGAATACAAAGGTGTCAGGATTAAACACATCCATTCACCCGAGCAATGGATGGGCAGCAGCATCGGCTCGTTTTTCTATGATTTCAAGTGTCTGAAAGACGCCTTGCAAGAAGGGGATTACGATATAATATACGAAGCGGGCTACACATCCATTATCCCGGCCTACATATGGTTTGACATCAAAAAACGCAAGGATGTAATAGTCACTACCAATATGGACGGGCTTGAATACAAACGCACCAAATTTAACCCTCTGGTGCGACGGTTTGTGGAATGGGAGGAAAAAATGGCAGTGAAACACTCTCATTATCTCGTGTCAGACAACACGGGCATAGCCGACTATTTCATGCAGAAATATGGCAAGCCGTCAAAATATCTTGCCTACGGGGCTGACATACACGACAACTATAATCCCGACATTCCGGCCGAATATGGTCTGACAGCCGACGGCTATTACCTGATCATAGCCCGTATGGAGCCCGAAAACAATATCGAGATGGCCATACAGGGCTATCTCGCCTCAAAGCACAAAGGCATCTGTCCGCTCGTGCTTGTCGGAAAGACCAACACACCGTTTGCTAAAAAGCTGATAAAAAAATACGGCTCGGAAAGCGGCATACGATTTATCGGCGGGATATACGACTTCAAGAAAATCAACTCGATACGCCGATACTCTCGCGCCTATTTTCACGGCCATTCGGTCGGAGGCACAAATCCGTCGCTGCTCGAAGCCATGGCAAGCGAGGTGATGCTCCTGGCCCACGACAACATATTCAACCGCGCGGTGGCAGGCGACAATGCGATATATTACCGCGACAGCCATGATGTCACCGAGATACTTGACAACATCGACAACTCAATCTCCGACATGAAATCACGCATTGTCGAGGCCAACCTCACCACCATACGCGAGCGGTATTCATGGCAACATCTCGTTGACCTGCACGAAGACTATTTCAAATGGCTGATAGCTGACAACCGAAAGCATGCCACCAATGGGAATTAGCGTTTTTTTGACGTTAATGAAAGGCAACTTTTGGAAAAGAGGAAAAAATACGCTAACTTTGCGGTGTTTTCATAACACCGACACGGATGCTCGAATGGTGGAATGGTAGACACGAAGGACTTAAAATCCTTTGGTCATTGCGACCGTGCGGGTTCGAGTCCCGCTTCGAGCACTAAATTCAATCCCCGCCGGCCTCTTGTTTTCGAGGGGTAAGCGGGGATTTTTTCAGAAAATACACGTGCATACCAATCTCCGACATCATATCGCGCTCGCAGCTATGACGGCACTGCTGTTATTACTGCCGTCCATATCTGCCACCGCCACGACATCATCGCTGCTATCGGCCGGGCGATGGGTCAAGGTGCACACCGACACCACATCGGTCTACCGTCTGCCCCACTCCCTGCTGCGTGAATGGGGATTTGACAATCCCGACAACATAGTCATAGCCGGCTATGGCAGCGTGGAGCGCGCCCATTCGCTCGACACCGCTCCCGACGATCTGCCCGTGCTCCCTGTGTATCGCGACGACGACGCCATATACTTCTATGCCGAGGGCGACACGCGCCTTACTCTCAACACCATTCCCGGGGGCGGATACACCCCTTTTGACGCCCATTACAACTATTACTCCAAAGGCTCATATTATTTCATAGGCCAACGGGCCGGCTTTTCGTCGCCCGACATGGAGACATCCGACATAACCCCTGCCGACGACTCCACGGCTGTCACAACTCACTACGCGCTCAGCCATCACGTGTATCGCGAGAACCATCCGTCGACCCACGGCCTGCTCTCCTATTCACACAACATCGGAGCCGCCTCGCCGCGCACCATCGGTTTTGACATACCCGGCCAGTGCGGCAATGGCTTCCTGTATTACTCCTATATATGGTGGCACGACAACGCCACTCCCCAATCTGTGGGAGTAAACTTTTCCGACGCGGTAAGCTCGACAAGCGGCACTCCCGACAGACTCACGCGCAACAGCACCATACTCCACCGCCTCTACACTCATAAGGAACAGTCGCGCGTCAATCTCAGCTTTGCCGGGGAGGCCGACAGGTTTTCGGTAACATTCAGCAACCCCTCCGACCTCTTCGGAGTATTTGCCCTCTCCAACCACACGTTTATCTATGAGCGTGCCAGTCACACCTCGGCCGAGCCTTACACGCTTCACATCCCCAACGCCTCGGCCGGCCGGCCGATAACCCTGCGGGGAATCCTGCCCGGACTCGTGGCATGGGATGTCACGCAGCCGCGCTCACCCCGCAATCTCAAAGTACACAGCAGCGAAAACGGTGTCACCACCCTATGCACGGCCACCTCGTCTCCATCGCTCAGTATACACACATTTCTCCCCTCTGCCCACATCCCTGTGCCGGAATATTGCGGGATGACAGCCACACAGGACCTCACGCCGGCCTACGGAGCCGACATGCTGATTGTCACCACCGAAGCCACTTATGACGCCGCACTCCGCCTGGCCGCCGCCCACGAGCAGTGGCAGGGCATGAAGGTAAGCGTAGTCCGACAGAGTGAAATATTCAACCAATATTCGTCGGGCACGCTCCACCCCAACGGACTGCGTCACTTCGTGCGTCGGCTCGCCGCTGATACCGGACGGCCGCTGCGCTATCTGCTGCTTTTCGGCCAAGGCTCACGTGACACACGTGCCGACTTTGACATCTCCGGCACGGAATACATGGTCACCTATGGCACCGAAAGCACCTCCGAGCAGTGTGACGAGACCAAATTTTACTGTTCCGACCTATACTTCGGCACCTTGGCCGACCACATCGCTCCCTCGCTCGCATCCATGCGTGCGGATGCAAGCGTCAGTGTCGGACGCGTGCCGTCGGCCGACAGTGTCTCGGCCGAAGCCTATGTGGACAAATGCATCACCTACCTGTCGTCACCCGTCAAGGCGGGCCACTACAATCACGCCATTATCTCGGGAGGCATAGGCGACGCGAGCCAGCACCTCATGGCCTCGGAAAACATCGGCTCGCTCATAAGCAGCCACACCGCATCGCCCACTCTCAACCGCGCCCACCTCTCGCTCTTCACTCTCAGCAATCCTCAGCTCAAGGAGTCGAAGCAGCTCCACTCCTACCTCACATCGCGTTTCGGGGGAGACTCCCGCCTGTTCAGCTACACAGGCCACAGCTCGCGCGACCATATCTCGCACTATTCCCACACCATGAACCG
The DNA here is from genome assembly GCF_910574735.1 of Duncaniella muricolitica. Taxonomy (NCBI): domain Bacteria; kingdom Pseudomonadati; phylum Bacteroidota; class Bacteroidia; order Bacteroidales; family Muribaculaceae; genus Duncaniella; species Duncaniella muricolitica. The sequence goes on from NZ_CAJTCF010000002.1 coordinate 26,536, forward strand.
TGAAAAGACCATGGCCTACGGCTCCCTGCCGGTGGTCTACATGTCGTCGTGCAGCACCACTCCAATCGACATCACCGACAACAGTCTCGGCTCCACGATGATACTCCACAACCCGGGACCGATAGCCGTGATAGGGGCCGGCGACGAGGTGTATCTCAACTATAACATCACGCTCAACAACCGGTTTATCGACCTCTTCTATACATCCGAGGGGGGCGAATGTCTGGGCGACGTGTTCCGCCTCGCGGTCAACAGCACCAAGTCCTCTGTCTCGCAGTTTACCAACAATCTGTGCTACAACTTTCTCGGCGACCCGGCCCTACCCCGCTATCTGCCAGAGGCCACAGTCAATGTCACCTCCATAGACGGGACTCCCCTTACGTCCGAAAATGAAAAAATATCGGTGGCCGCACTGTCAAAGACTCGCTTCTCAGGCAACGTCACCCGCCCCGACGGCTCGGTCGACACCTCGTTCTCGGGCAAACTGTATGTCGACATCTACGCCACCCCCTACATACGAAGCACCCTCAAGCACGACAACAAGGACCTGTCAAAAGAGCTGACTGTCGACGATGATCTCATATACACGTCGGTGGTCAATGTCACCGACGGCTTGTGGAGTTCCGACCTTACTCTGCCGGCCGTATCGGCCACCGGCACCAACCGTATGACTCTCAACGCTATCTCCGACTCACACGTCATCGCCTCGGGCGGATTTGACCGCCTTTCGGTCACCGATCCCGCCGATGATGCCGGCCGCGACACCGATGTAACTCCTCCGGCCATAAACCTGTGGCTCGATTCGCCGGGCACGGCCGACGGAGCCGTGGTGTCGTCATCACCTATATTATATATCGAGATTTCCGACAGCGGGTCGGGCTTAAGTCTCAACAACTCATCTGTCGGCTTGATGCCTGTAGTCGCGCTTGACGGCTCAAGCCTTCCGGCGGCCGCCGGAATCATACACCCTGAGGAGGAGGGTGTGGCACGCGGAGCCTGTCAGCTCGACAACCTCAACGACGGCCCCCACACCATCACCTTACGCGCGCGTGACATCGCCGGCAACTCGGCTTCGGAGACCATCAGCTTTACAGTCGTGACCGTCGACCACACCGCCACGCTCACACCGTCGTCCTCCCTGGTGCGCGATGACGTCACCTTCACGCTGTCACATTCGCTCCCCTTAACTCCACGCTCCGAGCGGCTCGTGATACGCGACATGGAGGGTAACACCGTGCTCTCGACCGACTCCGCACCGTTTCCATTCACCTGGGACCTCACCGCCTCCGACGGACTCGCAGTGCCTGACGGCACTTATCGAGCCTCGGTGATAATCGATGCCCACCCCTTCTACACAGCTACTCCCGAAACATTATTTACAATAGTGAAAAAACAATGACCAAAGAAAATCTCCGCATAGTGTTTCTCGGCACACCTGATTTTGCCGTAGAAAGCCTTGAGGCAATCCTCGCCAACGGTTATAACGTGGTGGGGGTCGTGACAATGCCCGACAAACCTGCCGGACGTGGCCACAAGATGTATCAGTCGCCGGTCAAACTCTGTGCCATGAGCCATGGCATCGAGGTGTTACAGCCCGTCAGGCTTAAAGACCCCGAGTTTGTCGACCGTCTGCGTGCTCTTGAGGCCGACCTGTTTATCGTCATAGCCTTCCGCATGCTCCCCGAAGTGGTGTGGACTATGCCGCGCCTGGGCACATTCAACCTCCACGCTTCTCTGCTGCCGCGCTACCGCGGTGCCGCGCCTATCAATCGCGCCGTGATGAACGGCGACACCGAGACGGGCGTCACGACATTCTTCCTGAAACACGAAATCGACACCGGCGACATTATCTCGCAGGAACGGGTGGAGATACTCCCCACCGACAACGTCGGCGATGTGCATGACCGCCTGATGCATCTCGGCGCGAAGCTCACCGTCAAGACCATCGACGACATCATTGCCGGCACGCTACGACCCATTCCGCAAGACCAGCTCATCGGCGACACCGAACCCACTCCGGCACCAAAAATTTTCAAAGAGGACTGCGAGATATGCTGGAACTCTCCGGCCGAGACAATCCACAATCATGTGCGCGGACTCTCGCCCTATCCCGCCGCGTGGTCTACACTCATATCGGATGATACAGAGCAAGGTGCCGTCAAGATATTCGAGACCGCGATTCTTCACGACATGGCTCCGCTCGCTCCCGGCGAAATAGCCATTCAGGGCGACACGCTCATCGTAGGCACCGCCACTGCTCCCGTAAGCATACTTTCGCTCCAGGCTCCCGGCAAACGTCGTGTCACCACGGCCGAATATCTCCGCGGCGCACGCCTCGTCACTCCGAGATTCAAAGTATAATATCCAGGCACCGGGGGGATACAAAAGGACAAAAGTCTCAAAAGAAACAGAAGTTTTTTATTTTACAGGCTATAAGATTTTCAGCCATGAAAAAATAAAAAACTTCTGTTTCTTTTGAGACTTTTGTCCTTTTGTATCTCCCCTGATTAGGGATTTAGAATATCTTCACGAGCTTGGATGAATAGTTGACCAAAGCCGTCTTGAGAGCTGAGATGACATCATAGTTCGTATCCTCGGTGGCATTGTCGAATGTCCACTGGAAATCACCCTTGTTGAGACGTCCGGCTCCGTAGAATCCCATCACGGTTGCAGGCACTTCGGCAGCAGGCTGTGCAGTGTAGGTGTGCATGAGTGACGGATTGGTGTCAAAGTTGCTGTAGGATGTACTACCAAACTTGGTCACATATGATGCCGGCACCTGCTCGTCGCGCGACGATGCTTCGTAGCAGTCAAAATCGTCGGCCGAGGCGGTGTGGGTGATGACAGTGTAATTGCTCGAAGCACCCTTTTCGGCATACAGGTTGCCAAAACTCTTTATCATGCCGCCATCCTCGCCCGAGAATGTGCCGTCACCCTTACCATCAGTACCCTGCCTGGATATCATCATAGGGTCTTTGGTGTGACGATAGAAATTGCTTTCCACAAATATGCTTGACCCCATGGTGGCTCCTACGCCATATTTGGCCACACCGTCATAATAGTTGTTCCATACATGTGTGGTGATGGTGCGCACGCGAGGATGACGCGAGTCGCTGTGGTCAAACCAGTTGTGATGATAATCGGCATAGTCCTCGGTCAACTCGCTCTTCATGCCGCAAAGTGATGTCTTGCCATTGTCCCAGAAATGGTTGTAGGCCACAGTTATGTAGCGTGTATTGCCTTTGATGTCTACAGTGCCGTCACCCTTGGCCTGGTCGGAGTCACCGCCTATGCTGCCGTAGAAAAAGTCCATGTGATGCACCCAGCAGTGAGCATTTTTGGTGTCAAACGACAAGGCGTCGTCCATACAGCACATATTGGCAAAGTTGCGCATCTCGACTGACGAGCAGTTGCGTATCAGGAATCCGAATCCCCATGTAGTGGCGTCGTCACCGATGCCCTCGATGGTGACATTGACAGGGGCATAAGCGTTTTTACCCTTTATCTGGAGACCTTCGGCTGAACTGGAGAATGAATCCATATCGGTATCCTTGATTGTGCCGACTATACGCACACATATGGGCTCCTTGGCGGTGCCTTTCTGCAAAGCATCCATAATGGCCTGCAGGCCTGTAAATTCCTTATAGGCCTTGTCATGAAACACCTTGCATGTCACGGTCTTGGCTGTCTCGGCTGTGACATAAATCACAGTGGCGTTATCCTTTAGCTCGCCGTTCTCCTTGTACGCACCGATACCCGATCCGTCATAGGGAGCTGTACCTGTGTTGCGCAGGAACGCAAATCCCGAGCGGTCGTGGGCCTTGACACTCATGCCTGTGGCTTCGGAGGCCGAAGCGGTGTCCTCGGTGCCGTCAATCACAGGCACTACCTTGAGGGCATAGACATTTGCGGGCAGTCCCACCATGTCGGCACGTCCATAGGAGCCGTAGTCGCGTACGAGTTCGCGGTCGATGCGTGTATAATCGGCATATTTGCCACCCTTGACATACACATTATATGATGTGGCACCCTCAAACGGGGTCCATTTCACATACGCGCTCTCGAGCCAGCCTTTGGCCTCGGTGATGTTGACACCGCGGTTGACTATCTCACCCTCCGAACCTGTAGGAATCCCCTTGGTGAAGGATATGGTGCTGACGTTTTTGAGATATTCGTCGGTCCAGTCGGCAGCCTTGGGGGTCACCGTCACTTTGCCGACAGTCTTGTCGAGGTCTACGCTCTCAAGCTCGGCTGTATTGTAATATTTCACAGAATTGTCAGCGATAGTGAGCATCATCTGATTGGCCATCGGATTCATGGCCACCGCATGGTCGGGGACAGAGGGAGTAACGGGCTTCTCGGGTTCGGTGGTATTGCCTTCCACGACTATCGTATATATCGCCATACCACCGCCGGTGGTTATGGTTACAGGGCCTGTCGCAGTGACTTTACCGACATTGGTCTGCATATCGGTGGTCGCTTTGAAACCGCTGGTTACCGTAAGATTGCTCGCGCTGACAGTACGGGCCTCGCTTGAATTGGCGGTCTCGCATGTCACGGTAACTGTAGCTCCGGCCGAAAGGCTCGGGGTGGTAATCGAAAGTTTGCCTCCGTTAAGTCTTATCGACACATTTTGGTCTATGCGGACTTTATCAGACGATCCGGCGGTAAATTTAAGGCCCTTGGTCATCTCAAGTTCACTGCCATTGGCAATGAGGGCCTCGCTCGAAAGTTTATTTTTATTGGCCCAGCGCGTAATCTGACCGTTAAGCGACTGAGTCCAGTTGGATGCATCGGCCGCAAGATTAGCCGCATCGGTGTCAGGCATATTTCTGAAATCCCATGTCTGGGCATTTGCGCCAAATGTAATAATAGCGATGGCAGCGGTCAGAAGGCCGCGGAGCGAGAGTAAAGACTTCTTCATTTCACAAGCACTTTTTGACCGTTAACGATATATACTCCCGCTTTGAGTCCCTCGGGGGTGTCGGCCACACGCTGGCCTTTGAGGTTGTAGACCCCGCTCTTTTTCACAGGGTCGGCAATGATTTGGTCAATCGCCGTCTGCTCATCATGCGTAAGATTCACAGCCACTTCCGACATGTCGGCCGACAGGGTGGTGTCGTCAGAGAAATTAAGTATCACATTATCGCCGTCAAAAGTGATACGCACAAGCTCCCTTGTCTCAGGGGTGCCGCCGACGGTGGTGACAATCTTCGAGTCGGCCCACATGGCCACTGCGCCGCCCAACAATAGTGCGCACAATGACATTCTTAAGGTGTTATTCATGGTTATTGAAAGTAAAATAAGTATCAGATTATAAGGGAAATGTACGGACAGCATGAGCCACACGCCCGACTGTCCATACATATTTTGTTTTTTGCTCTGTCCGCAGACTCGGTGTTACTTCTTCTCCTTGAGCAGATCGCGTATCTCGGTGAGCAGCACCTCTTCCTTGGTGGGAGCGGGAGCAGGGGCCGGAGCCTCCTCCTTCTTGCGTTTGAGCTGATTGATGGCCTTGATGGCTACAAATATGCAGAAAGCCACGATAATGAAGTCGACGAGAGTCTGCACCCACGAGCCCCAGTTCATTGTGACCTCGGGCGTGAGCACCTCCTGTGTCTGACTGTCGACAACGGCCTTTTGTATCACCCACTTGTAGTCGGTGAAATTCATACCGCCGGTGACTACGCCCACGAGCGGCATTATGATGTCGTCGACAAGTGATGAAATTATCTTGCCGAAAGCGGCACCTATCACAACGCCGACAGCCATGTCTATGACATTGCCGCGCATTGCAAACTCTTTAAATTCCTTGAAAAATGACATTTTAATACTGATTAAGAGAGGGTGTTGAAAAAAACGAATTTGGGAACAAATTTAGATAATAACAGGCGATTTTTATAATAAGTTTTCTAAAAAAATGTTATACCACATCAAATTCACGACAAATGGTGTGAACACATCCCCACCAATATATAATAATGTATAACGATGCTACTTTTTTCGGTGCAAATTGTTAGATGATTAAAAAATATTTAGTAATTTTGTCGCGCTTATTAGATAGGCGTTTCCAAAGGAATCAAATCAATTCTAAAAAATAAAACCCAATTTATTTTTAAATTATGACAAAAATAGGTATCAATGGCTTTGGCCGCATCGGCCGGTTCGTATTCCGTGCATCCACCAAGCGTGATGACATCGAGGTAGTTGCTATCAACGACCTCCTCCCCGTTGACTATATGGCTTACATGCTCAAGTATGACACTATGCATGGCCAGTTTGACGGCACAGTTGACTACGATTTGGAGAAGAGCCTCCTCATCGTAAACGGCAAGTCAATCCGCGTTACAGCATGCAAGAATCCCGCCGAGATCGGCTGGGGTGCAGTAGGTGCCGAGTACGTAGTTGAATCAACCGGTCTCTTCCTCACCAAAGAGAAGGCTCAGGCTCACATCGAGGCAGGTGCCAAGTATGTGGTTATGTCAGCTCCCTCTAAGGACGATACCCCCATGTTTGTCTGCGGTGTTAACGACGACACCTACGCAGGTCAGCAGTTCGTATCAAACGCTTCTTGCACCACCAACTGTCTCGCCCCCATCGCCAAGGTGCTCAACGACAAGTTTGGCATCACCGACGGCCTCATGACCACCGTACACTCTACCACCGCTACACAGAAGACTGTTGACGGTCCCTCTATGAAGGACTGGCGTGGTGGCCGTGCCGCTTCAGGCAACATCATCCCCTCTTCTACCGGTGCTGCCAAGGCTGTAGGCAAGGTTATCCCCGAACTCAACGGCAAGCTCACAGGTATGTCAATGCGCGTCCCCACTCTCGACGTGTCTGTAGTTGACCTCACCTGCAACCTCGCCAAGCCCGCTACTTACGAGGAAATCTGCGCCGCTATGAAGGAGGCTTCCGAGGGTTCACTCAAGGGTATCCTCGGCTACACTGAGGACGCTGTCGTATCAAGCGACTTCCTCGGCGACACCCGCACTTCTATCTTCGACGCCAAGGCTGGTATCCAGCTCACCCCGACCTTCGTTAAGGTTGTAAGCTGGTATGACAACGAGATCGGCTACTCTAACAAGGTGCTCGACCTCATCGCCCGCATGAAGAAGGTAAACGGCTAATAAGCCACCTCTGACAAGAGCATATGTCCCCCTCGCCCCTCCGGCGAGGGGGATTTTTTTGTTGCCGCGGCCCTATCCCGGTAGAGGGAACAATCCGCACTTCTCTGACGCAACCCGTCGCTGCATCTTTCCCTGACATTCCGCTGTATTCACCCTGCCATCCCCAAGGAGATACAAAAGTTTCATAAGCTCAATAAGAAACAAAAGTTTTTTATTTTAGTGCATAAATCGATCACTCCCGCACGGGCGTCCGTAGACACCCCCACATATGCCACACCCTCAAGGTATCCGCAGGCACACCACATATGCCACACCCTCGTCCCGCATGGGCGTCCGCAGGACGCAGATTTGCTCGTAACCTGGTACACCGAAGCGCAGCGGAGGTGTGCCAGGAGTAGCATATCACAAAGAAATGATGTCCGGCAGGACATCGGTTATCGGGAGAGGGGACTGTATAGCTATCGCGCCCGATAATCGAGGGTGTTGCAAAACGTCTATTAGTAGCCGATTTGTACCCGTCTGGGGCAAGGAAAGGCCCGTAGGGCCTGTGCGAGCTTAGGCCATGGCAAGCACCCGCGCAAGCGGTGCGCTGCCATGGTATAAAGACAGATATAAGACGGTGCGCCGCGTAGCGGTGCTACAAAATGTCATGATGGTAATTCACTGTGACTTAACGTTTTGACATGCTTGTATTGTTGTACCGCTACGCGGCACATGCTATGGATAATTGTTCTGTACCATGGCTGCGCACCGCTTGCGCGGGTGCTTGCCATGGCCTAAGTTCGCACAGGCCCTACGGGCCTTTCCTTGCTACAACAGTCAGCAAATTATCTGCTTTCGGGTGTTTTGCAACACCATCATCATTGTATTGAGTCATTGGTCCTGGCACACCTCCGCTGCGCTTCGGTGTACCAGGTTACTATCAAATCTGCGTCCTACGGACGCCCATGCGGGACGGGAATGGCATGCGTGGGGTGTCTGCGGATGCCCATGCGGGACGGGATTGGCATGCGTGGGATGCCTGTGCCCTGGAGGGTACCTGTGCAGTGGCGGATGTCTGCAAATTGTTAACAAAACTCACTCGCAACCCTATATATGTTAAATAATATTTATTACACGATGTTTTTTAGCATAAAAATTTGCAGATAGCGAAAAACTCCCTACCTTTGTATCAGTTTTTCATGGTATTAGATTTAAGGTAAGAAGATTATTCGTCGGGATGACGGATAATTTTTTTATACTTAGTCCTGAGATGCCCCTGATTCCATATATTTTCAACGACAGGCATCTCTGTTTTTTACTACCACGTTCCAAGAGGTTGCTGAGACTACTTGGAACGTTTTTTTCGCCCTCAGCAAAAAAAATCGTAACTTTGTATATTACACAACATCTCCCGACAATGAACGATAGCCTACAATATATCTCCGTGCGCGGAGCCAAGGTAAACAATCTCAAAGACATCGACGTAGACATACCCCGCGGCAGCCTCGTGGTCATCACCGGCGTGTCGGGTTCGGGCAAATCGTCGCTCGCGTTTGACACCCTCTATGCCGAGGGACAGCGACGCTACGTCGAGAGCCTCAGCAGCTACGCACGCCAGTTTATGGGCAAGATGCCCAAGCCCGAATGCAACGCCATACTCGGACTCCCGCCGGCCATAGCAATAGAGCAGAAGGTCAACACGCGCAATCCGCGAAGCACCGTCGGCACCTCGACCGAAATCTATGATTACCTGCGCCTGCTCTTCGGGCGTGTGGGCCACACTTACTCGCCCGTCAGCGGCATGGAGGTGAGGAAACACACCGTCGACGACGTGGTGGAGTTTGCCACCGGCTATCCCGACGGCACACGTCTGGCAGTGCTCGCTCCGGTCATGCTGCCCGAGGGACGTAGACTCGTGTCGCAGCTCGATGTGTTTCTCAAGGCCGGCTATGCCCGTGTGATGTGTGGCGAAGAGTTTCTGGAGCTGGAAGAGATTATCTCACAGATGCGCGACGACAAATACACCGGAAGTATGGAGCCGTCAGACTACATGCTCGTGGTCGACCGTCTGGCCGTCTCGCACGAAGGCGACGAGCTGAGCCGCCTGGCCGACTCGGCCGAGACAGCTTTCTTCGAGGGTCACGACTCGCTCACCCTGATGGTGTGGGAGCCGGAAGGCGGACGCGTGACGCGCGAATTCTCCAAGAAATTCGAGGCTGACGGCATACGCTTTGAGGAGCCCTCCGACATGATGTTCAACTTCAACAACCCCGTCGGAGCATGCCCCGTGTGCGGTGGTTTCGGGCGGGTGCTCGGCATCGACGAGCGTCTGGTCGTACCCAACACCTCGCTCTCGGTCTATGACGAGGCCGTGGCATGCTGGCGCGGAGAGAAGATGGGCGAATGGCGCAGCGTGTTTATCCACGACGCCATCCAGTTTGGTTTTCCAGTCCACACCCCCTATGCCGACCTCACGCCCGAGCAGAAATCGCTCCTGTGGCACGGCCCTACCCCCGAGCAGATGCGCACGGCCAAGCTGACCTATCCCGAGTTTCCGAGCATCGACGAGTTTTTCAAGATGGTCGACTCCAACCAATACAAGATACAATATCGCGTAATGCGCGCCCGCTATCAGGGCAAGACAGTGTGTCACGCATGTCACGGCTCGCGTCTGCGTCCCGAAGCCGACTATGTAAAGGTGGGCGGACACACCATAGGCCAGCTCGTGAGCATGCCAGTGAGCGACCTTCAGGAATTTTTCCGCACACTCACGCTCAACGACCACGACGCCGGCATAGCGCGCCGCGTGCTCGCCGAGATCAACAACCGCCTGGGCTATCTCGTGGAGGTGGGCCTCGGCTACCTCACCCTCGACCGCCTCAGCAACTCGCTCTCGGGCGGCGAGAGCCAGCGCATCAATCTGGCCACCTCGCTCGGCAGCAGTCTCGTGGGCTCGCTCTACATACTCGACGAGCCGTCCATCGGACTCCATTCGCGCGACACGGGCCGGCTCATCACAGTGCTCAAAAAGCTCCGCGACCTGGGCAACACCGTCGTGGTGGTGGAGCACGACGAGGAGATAATGCGCGAGGCCGACTATCTCATCGACGTAGGCCCCGATGCGGGACGCCTCGGTGGCGAGATAATCTTCCAGGGTGACCCCTCGAGCATCGACGACCTCACCTCGGCCCCCGGAGCCAAGACCAGCTACACAGCCCGCTATCTGAGCGGCGCGCTCACCATCCCCGTGCCCCGCGAGCGTCGCCGCTGGCGCGACTCGATAGTCATCAAGGGTGCGCGCGAGCATAATCTCAAGGATGTCGACGTCACTTTCCCGCTCGGCGTCATGACCGTGGTCACCGGCGTGTCGGGCTCGGGCAAATCAACCCTCGTGCGCGACATTCTCTATCGCGCGCTAAATCGCAAACTCGGCAATCCCGGTGACGCTCCGGCCTTTCACCGCTCGCTCTCGGGCGACATCTCGCGCATAAGTGCCGTGGAGTTTGTCGACCAGAACCCTATCGGCAAGTCGACACGCTCCAACCCCGCCACCTATCTCAAAGCCTTTGAGGAAATACGCAAGCTCTATGCCTCCACTCAGGGAGCCAAGCAGATGGGCTTCACGGCCTCGGACTTCTCGTTCAACTCCGACGGCGGACGCTGCGAGGCCTGCAAGGGCGACGGCTACATCACCATCGAGATGCAGTTTATGGCCGACATCACCATCCCCTGCGAGGAGTGTCACGGCAAGCGTTATCAGAAGGAGATTCTCGAGATAGAGTATCGCGGCAAAAACATCTATGACATCCTCGAGATGACCATCAACCAGGCCATAGAGTTTTTCTCGGAAGAGGCCGGCACGCAGGAAAAACGCATCGTCAAACGTCTCAAACCGCTCCAGGACGTGGGTCTCGGCTACATCAAGGTAGGCCAGAACTCGTCGTCGCTCTCTGGCGGCGAGAACCAGCGCGTCAAGCTCGCGTCATTCTTTGCCGACGAGTCGCGCCAGCCCACTATGTACATTTTTGACGAGCCGACCACAGGTCTGCACTTCAACGACATCGCCACGCTCATGAAATCGTTTGACCGTCTCACTGCCATGGGTCACACAGTACTGATTATCGAGCACAACATGGATGTCATCAAGTGTGCCGACTATGTCATCGACATGGGCCCCGAGGGAGGCGACCGCGGCGGCAACCTCGTCATTGCCGGCACGCCCGAACAGGTGGCGGCTTGCCCTGAATCACACACCGGCCGCTACCTCAAAGAGAAACTCCAATAGCACGGGGGAGAGGGAGATACAAAAGGACAAAAGCCTCCGATGGGGAGATACAAAAGGACATAAGTCTCAAAAGAAACAAAAGTTTTTTATTTCCTGCGCACCGTTTTGTGCCTTGAATATAAAAAACTTTTGTTTCTTTTGAGACTTATGTCCTTTTGTATCTCCTATTGAGACGAAGCTCTTGGATTAGTATACGAGTTCGAGGTCGTCGAGCCACATGGTCGAGCCGACACCACCGGTGAAGTAATCACCGTTACGGCTTGCCGATGCGACAATCATTATATATTTGAAGTCGAGCGAGCCGTTGACATCATCAAACGGTATATAGAACTCTACCATGCCGTCGCCGGATGTAGCTCCCTCAAATACTTTTTCACCATAGGCTACGACATTTGAAGCATCCTTTTTAAATAACTTTGATGTTTTTGTCCTGATGACAACAGGCCATGTATTATATTCGTCATCGCCATTCTCGCTTTTAAGATCATCCGAGAGAAGTGCCATATAGATTATACCTGTATCCATGTCGCCCTTGCTGACAGTTGACATACTTGTATGAGTAACAGCGACAGGCGCATATTTGATATAACCCCTCAGACCCTTTGGACGGACCGGTGTCTCAAACGGACGGCCAAAGCCAAGCACTCCGTCTGTACCATCTGTCTTAAGATATTGGCCAACAAATACATTACCGGCTGCAAATTTACCAATACCAAACATACTCGGATAAGCAGACTCAAGTTTAATCGAATATTTTCCGGAATGTTTGACTGTTTCATCCGGTGTTGTCACGTTTATGTTCATTTTCATAGAACCGTGGTTTCCACAATCCCAGAAGCGGCCATCCAGCTCAGGCACAGCACAAGGAAGCCACAATCCGTTTTTGTTAGACGGAGAAGCCGAACCGCTAAACCAATCCTCAAATCCGGCATTGGGGAGCTGGGGATATGCGACGGTCGAGAATGTCAGCTCATCGGCCGAGGTGTAGTCGTCGACCACGAGACGGTAGGCATATTCGGCTCCGGCCTGAAGGTCGGTGAGATTTACGGTGAGGTTTGTGCCCTCGAGTGTACCCTCGACAAATGTCCAGTCCTCATAAGAGCGAGCCTGACCTAAGAGTTTCACCTCAAAGCCCATGCGTGTTCCCGGTTTGGTCACTTCGGCGGCAATCGTGGCGGCGGTATATGACACGTCGCTCGGCTTAACCTCCACAAGCTGACCGGGAGCATCAGTAATATTGAAGGCCAAGCTCAGCACCGAAGTCTTGCCCTGCGCGTCTGTCGCCTGAATGTCGAGCTGATACTCGCCTGCGGACAGAGTGTTGGTGAGCTGCTCCTCAAGATTGAGACGGAGATTGGTCACCTCGCCCTCCACAGGCTCGTTACGGTTGTCAAACGCCTTGAAGTTGATGCCCTTTTCGGCAAGATTGGCCAGATGGGTGACATTGATATTGCTGTTGAGCAGATCGTAGTCTTTCTCAAGGCCGGCCTGTGTGAGCAGATTGCCCGAGATAATCACAGCCGAGAGGGGCGACGAACCGATAATATGTATCGAGCGGCGGCCAATGTTGCCCGGCTCGCCGAGCACGGGGCGCGAGGCGTCAAAGCCGTCAATGCCTACAATCTCGGGGGCTAGGGCTATGAGCACATCTTCGACCGTACCCTCGACAGGCTCGGGGTTGACCTCGATGTCGAAATACGCGCCGCCAATCTCTATGTCGCCGCCGGTAGCGTCATACTTGACATTGAAATGATATTCGGTGGCACGCGCGAGGTTGGGAGCCTCAGCCACGTCGGGGTCGGTGTATTCGCCCGAGCGTGTGAACTCCTTGCCTGTGTTATCTGTACCTTTGATGGTCCATGTGAAGCCCTTGGTGCGGCTGTTGATCATGAAATAGCCCTTCTCGGCCAACTTGTCACCCTCGAATGTAAGGCTGTGTGACCCGTCGGTGATACCGTCGTTGAGTCCGATGGTGAGGCTCACGTCATGAAGCACATCCTCGAGTCGCTCGCTGAGCGTAAGGCTCACGAGTGTATTGCGCACTGTACACACGATGTCGACCGGTGTGGTCGAGCCGGTGGCGATGTCAAAGGGAGTGGTGCCGTGATAGCGTATGCCGTCCCATGATGCGGGGATGGAGTCGCCCACCCATGCTTCGGCAAGATAGCTGCCCGAGGTGAGATTGAGACCCTCGGCGGGAAATGACGAGAGGCCGTTGTATTTGTACAGCAGATTTCTCTGCGAATCGCTGATCCATATCAGGGCCTTGGTGCAAAGGTCGTTGTGCTGTTCTTCGGTCAGCGAGCGCGACACCACCTTGATGTCGGACATCACCGACGTGCGGAGCGTCATTTTACCCTCGCCTGCGCCATAGCTGATAAGGCTTTCGTCACGACAGCTTGTGGCGGTGAAGCCGAGAAGCATTGCTGCGACGCTATATAATATCTTATTTTTCATTTTTTCAGGTTTTTGATACTCCGTTTTTAGTTCTGGAATTTAAGGTCCTTGATTTTGACATTTCCCATATTATCCCTTACAGTCAGACGGAATGTATGGATTCGGCCCGGCTCGTCATCAAGAGCAAGCAGAGGGATGAATGGCGAAAGGTCAAACGGTATCTCGTACTGTCCAATTACCTCACTACCTATCTTGAATCCAAATCCTGTAAGGGCTGCTGTCAAATCCATATTCTCACTATCGGGATCAGAAGGATCCATCTTGCTATTTTCAGGATATGCAAGATCAAATTTTGACGTAAGTCCGACACTGTTAAGAAATTCGGTAGTCAGATAGGGAGATATTATCTCTACTTCAATATTTGCAAGTGGTTCTTTCGACTTGATTGTAAGTATATACTCTCCGTCTACCGCAGGCGTGACTGCATCCTTATCAAATGTTGCATCTATTTTGATATTCTCATCCGACGGGTTTTCGGGCTGATCGGGGCCGGGCTGGTCAGGACCGGGGCCGGGCTCTTCGGGCCACTCCTCGGTGTCGGGATGCTTGTCGGGGTCGGTCGAGGGTGTCTCGCCGGGACGCACTGTCGAGTTGACATTGCTCTCGATAACCTCAAAGTCGATTTTGATGCCGCTGTCAGCTCCGGTGATGTCGCCAAACTCGTCGGGAAGTATCGGGTTGCCGGTATTGAGCGAGAACGAGAAGATGTAATAGTTGCCGCGCTTGGCATCGGTGACATTCTTTGTGGCCGAGACGGTCTGCCCCTTCACAGTGCCGATGAATGTGGCAATGATTGTGGGATTGTCCTCGGCGGGATAGAAGTAGCCGTAGCGGGTCTCGTTGGCCGCCCAGGTGAGCGAAGTGCCGGCCACACCGGCCACCACGTCGACATGCGAGTCGTCGCTCATGGCCTTGGCGAGCTCTTCGGAGAAACGTATCTCCACCTTGACCGAAGCAAAGTCGCAGGTCACGGTGCCGATATAGGTCACATTGTTGTTGACCACAGTGAAGTCGGCCGAACCCTCATAGTAAGGTTCGCTCCACGCAGCGTCGGCGGGCTCATGACTGCGCACTCTCACGGTGTAGTCGCCTACGGGGAGGGTGAATATCTGGGGCATTGTCGAGTAGGTCCACGAGCACGGTTTGCCCTCATAAGTTGCTATCACGTCCGAGCCTTTCTCGGTCACGGTGACGAGATAGTCGGAGGTGTCGACGATAGCGCGGCCTATGGCTGTGACTTCATCGTTGACTGTCACATCCATTTTTGAGCGTGACACTCCGCCGGTGTTGGCGGGATATGCTCCCTGCTCCGCAGGAGTCCAGTCGTCACACGCGCTAAACGCCACGACTGACATCAATGCCACTAAGAGCGAATATATTCTGGTTTTCATTGTTTCTTATAGATTTAATAGTTAAGCACGATGTCGTCTACTGTCAGAACTGAGCCTACATATTTAGAATCGCTATATCCATTTAATGCGTTTTTGGATCCTTGCACCGATAAAACAGTAGGTGTAGAAGCTGTTGACGAGACAAATACTGTATAAATATGTGTAGCTTTTAGATTATTATCAGTATAAGTCAAAGGAACAGTGACGTCTGTAAATGAATTTTTAGCCTCTCCGGATATTATTTCTCCGCGCGCAATCTCAACGGACTCATTTCCATTTCGATTTTCAACTACAATATAAGCTTTAAATGACTCGCCGGAAACAGGCGCGAACTTATATTTAAACGATAGTGAAACTGGTCGAGAATTAAATGGAATACCATACTCAATAGCTTCATCATCACCTGAACAAGAGTAGGTGCCATTGAATAGCATCCCGGATATCTTCTTTTTAGGAGATCCTGTTTTACCTGATGACGTATGTGTATAAGTTGTTCCTTCACCAAAACCAAGAGTCGAAATTTCAGCAGCCTGGCCGGAAGCACCAGACACAGGAAGGGTTCCACTGAATGATGTATAATAACAAGTGACTCCACTGGTTTGTCCTGTGGTCATTGGATTACGAGTAGCCCAAGCTGTCTCATTTTCAGATTTATTTGCATGCCACCGTTTGATATCAGTCATACCTGTTGTTCCAAAGCTCCACATTGTCTTAGTATAAACATCCGTCGTATACCACTCCTCCATACCGCTATTAGGCAACTGCGCGGCCTCCTCGGTGGTGAGGCTGGCGGTGGCTGAAAACTCGTCGGCAAGTCGTGCACGGAACAAATAATCCGTGGCAGGGTTAAGACCGGAGAATTTGTAGACAGCCGAGCGTTCACCCGCACGTGACGAACTGGCCGAGAAAGTGGCCGATACAAGTTCGGAGGCAACCTCGCTGTAAGTGTTGCCATTGTCGGTCGAGACCTCAAACTTCACATTGTCCTTACCCGCGGCGGCTTCGTCATTGGTAAAAATAATCGAAGCATAGGCCGATTTGGCAAACGCATTGGTCTCCGCATCAATGAGACGAAGCGAGGGCACACGGAGCACATAATCGTCCGACTGCTCATCGCCGGCCTTGGCATAAAGTCTGAGATTGGAATTAAGGGTGATATTGCGTGACTCAACCGAAAGGTCATATGTCCCGGCAAGCGAACCGGGCTTCACGCCTGTGACAGTAAGCTCATCGGTCGTGCCGCGGTCATTATAGGCGGTAAGCACAATGTCAGAGGCCGATGTTCTGTTGTAACGCACCTTGACTGTGGCATGACCGTCAGAGATGATTTCCGAGCCGTCAAGTATCTCGAGGACGAGACGCTCGACGCTGACGCTGAAGAGGTCGAGGGTCTTCTCCTTGCCCTGGAGGTCGGTGACGGTGAGCGCGAACGACGAGGTGTTGTCGGCACCGTCGACATAGAGCAGCTTGGACACAAGACCGCTGAAATCAACGACGGCAAACACCGACTTGTTGCCTGTCAGACCGAGGGTCTTTACGCCATAGCTTTCGAGCAGCGACTGTGCGGCTCCGGGATTGGCGAGGTCGATGCTCTCGGGCCAGCCCTTGGAGCGGAGATAAGCCGAGCCGACATTAAGCACGGCGGTGTCGATCTTGCCGCGGGCCACGATGGTAGTCTTGAGCGAGCCGTCATACGCGCTGCCCGAGACATTGGCTATGACGTCGCCGGCCTCAAAGCCGTCGGTGAGTATCTCGGGAGCGGCTGCAAGCATGGGCAGATTGGCGTCGGTGATGTCAATCTCCACATCCTTGACTTCGGCGATAGTGTCGTCAAAAGTGAGTCGGAGTGTCTCGGCCGATCCGGCTTCGACATCTATATTTATATTGTAGCAGTGACGCGCCTCGGCGGTGAAGGGGTCGACCTGTGCGGTGGCCTGCTTGCCGTTGGGCTTGGTGAAAGCCACACTGACCATTACGCTGCCGGGCTTGACATAGAGACGGCGTGTCTCGTCAGCGGCCCACACATAGTCGGTGCCCGAGGCGGTGGTGACTGTCACGGTGTAGTCAGTCATATAATCGGTGAAGCCTTTGGAGAGTGTCACATTGACCATGGCATTGGACAGGCGCACGGGCAGATTGACAGGTGTGGACGACTCGTTTTTCACAGTGAGCTGCTGCGAGCCGTAATACCAGGGGCTGTCCCAGCCTTCCGAGTCGGCCGAGCCATAAGCGGCCTCGAGTGTGTACTGGCCGGTGTTGACACGCTGCTGCGAGCCAAACTCCGCCACTGTGTAGATCTTTGGGGGGATGGCTCCCGAGGCATGGGTAAGCGTGAGGGTCAGATCGTCAGGGGTGATTTCCAATGAAGTCGCGCGTGAGCGGTCTCCGCGAGGTCCCGTGAGGGGACTTGGGTCAAAGTCGAGGGCGAGCGCGATGTATCCTGCATCGCTCCCCGAGGCGAGTTGGGTCTCCTCGCTACATCCCGTTGTCACAGACCACAGGAGTGTGGCGCAGGCTACGCCCGCCAAAATGTTCTTTTTCATAAATATTTTATGTTGCGCTAACGTGAAGTTAGGATTGGTTTTACGGTATAGCTGGTTTGCTCTAAGCTATGACAAAATTAGTAAAAATTTCCACAATCAACAATCTTTTTAACATTCCGCTGACAAATTATTGGACATTCTGACCAATAAAAGTGGTATACAAAAGTTTCAAAAGGGCAGAAGAAACATAAGTTTTTTCAATATACAAAGACAGGAGTGCGGGTATGCACTCCTGTCCTTATTATTGAGAAAAACTTATGTTTCTTCTGTCCTTATGAGACTTTTGTATCTTTAGGACTTTTGTGTCTTAGAGATTCTGGGCGAGTTCCTTGAACTTGTCGAGCGATACGGTCTCTTTGTCGAGAGTAACGAGCTTCTCGATCTCGGCATAGAGCTTGGATGCGAGTATCTGCTGGGCGAGCTGGTTGCGTATCTCCTCCTTCTCAAGCTGCTCCTTGGCATACTTGGTGATGATTTCGTCGTCTACGCCGGCGAGACCATACTGGGCAAACTGGCGTGCGGTGAGCATCTTGGCTGTGTCGAGCATCTCATTACCCTCGATCTTGATGTCGAGAGCCTTGAGAAGATTGTTCTCGATGATCTCGTGCTTGATGGCAGCCTCCTGAGCGGCATAAGCCTCGTCAGCGTTCTCGGCGTCGGCAAAGAAGAGCTTCTTGATGGTGGCTGCGGGGAGAGTCATGTCGCCATACTTCTCCATCATGGCCTTGTCGAAGGTGTTGCGGAAGAGGATGTGGGTGTTCTGCGAAAGCTCGTTGGAGATAAGCTCCTTGATGGCTGCGCGATACTCCTCCTCGTTGTGTACCTTGTCGGGACCGAAGACGTTGTTGTAATACTCCTCGCCAAGCTCGGCGGGGATGTTGACGATAATCTCGGAGATGGTCATCTCAAAGTCGCTGGTGATGTCGGCGGCGATGGCCTTGTCGACATGGAGCATCGAGGCGAGCTCGCCTGCGTCGCCACCGGCTGCCTTGTTGGGGTTGAACACCACCTTGTCGCCGGGCTTCTTGCCGTCAAACTTGGCTGTCTCCTCCTTGTCCTTGAAGTAGAGGGGGAATACGATGCCGTCGGTCACCTGGATGGCACCTTCGTTGGTGCTGACCTCACCGTTCTCGTTGAGCTGCATGAGCGTACCCTTAACCACGCCGTCGGCAGTCATCTCCTCGCCGGGCTTCTGTGAGCCGAAACGCTTGCGCATGGCGGTGTCCTGCTCGTTGATCATCTCGTCGGTAACCTCGATCTCATAGTAGGGATAGTGATCGTCGGCGGTGGGCTTGATGTCGAGCTGGGGGATGAGCGCGAGGTCATACTTGAACTCCTGGTCGCCTTCCTCAAATGCTTCCTTAACCTCTACGGGCAGGGGATGACCCATTACGTTGAGCTTGTTTTCGGTGATGAAGTCGATAACGGCGCGATATACAGTGTCGTTGATTACGTCGCTGGTCACCTGCTTGCCGAAACGACGCTTGAGTTCACCGAAGGGCACGTGGCCTTTGCGGAAACCGGGTATTGCATGGGTGCGGCCAATCTCCTTGATTTTCTTGGTCACTTCGTCCTTATAGTCATTCTCTGCGATGGCTACCGTGAGACGAAGCTCCACGGGAGAGAGTTCTTCCTTTGAAATGTTCATTTTTATAAGATAATTATCTGAAATATTAATATTTGTCTTCTTTATCCGGCTATCGGCGCGATGAAATATGTAACCACCGCGCCCGTTCAGCGTGCAAAATTAGCATTTTTTTTTAACTTTAGCAAACCAAAGTCAAAGGTTATGAGACAGTTTTAAAATTGAGAATAGCCGACGGCCATAAACTCTAAACTTCTTTCATCTCCGGCAGATGCCAGCCGTAGCGGAGCGCGCCCCAGCGCAGCACAAGTATGGTGACAGCACACACAAGCTGACATACCCATCCGGGACTGCCCAAGGCTCCGGCTATCCAATACATGCCGCCACCGGCCAGACATGCCGTGGCATAGATGTCCTTGCGGAAGAAGAGCGGCTCCTCGTTGATGAGCACATCGCGCAGCACTCCGCCAAACGAACCGGTGATAACACCCATGATTATGGCCACCCACATGGGGTAGTCATAGGCAAGACTTTTCTGTATGCCGGTTATCACGAAGAGTGTCAGACCGATGGCGTCAAACATAAAGAGCGACCTGGAGTCGGAGGTGAGCACCTTTTTAAATGTCATCACTATGATAAAACCAAGCCCGGTCACGGCAAGATACATCCACGACAGCATCCAGAAAGGCGGAGCGTCAAGCAGCAGGTCGCGTATGGTGCCGCCGCCGATAGCCGTGACCACTCCGATGGTATATGCGCCAAACCAGTCGAAGTGTTTGCGCGCCGCCAGACGTATGCCGCTGACGGCAAACGCAAGCGTGCCTATAACCTCTATTATAAACAGCAATGTTGCTTCCAATTTCTATCCTGTGAGTGTGTTAAGATTATCAGTTCTTCTGATTGCGGGCATAGTAGCGACACACCGTGGTGAGGGCACAGTCGAGACATTCGGGCCGGCGGGCCTTGCACACATAGCGGCCGTGGAGTATGAGCCAATGGTGGGCTTTGGGCACTATCTCGGCCGGGATGTGACGCATGAGTGCCTTTTCGGTCGAGAGCGGGGTCTTGCTGTTGGTGGTGAGCCCGAGCCGTTCGCTCACTCTGAACACATGCGTGTCGACCGCCATGGCCGCGCGGTTATAGACCACGGCGAGTATCACATTGGCCGTCTTGCGTCCCACCCCGGGCAGCGACATGAGACTGTCGATGTCGGCCGGCACCTCTCCGCCATATTCCTCCACAAGCCGGCGAGCCATGCCTGCGAGCGAACGGGCCTTGTTGTTGGGATACGAGACACTTTTGATGTAGGGATATATGTCGTCGGCCGTGGCTCCGGCCATTGACTCGGGTGTCGGGAAGGCCTCGAAAAGAGCCGGCGTGACCATATTGACACGCTTGTCGGTACACTGGGCCGACAATATCACGGCCACAAGCAGTTGATAAGGGTTGTCATAGTGCAGCTCGGTCTCGGCCACAGGCATGGTGGCCTCGAATATCTCCATTACTCTGCGGTAACGCTCCTTGACCGTCATAGTATCTTTTGTGCTGAAAATTGTCCTATCAGAAACGCGCCGTAACCGCCTGCAAGCGTCACGGCCATATATGCAAATGCTTTCATCACCTCGCCCCCTCTCACGAGTGTGGCTGTGTCGAGGGCAAAAGTGGAATAGGTGGTGAATCCGCCGAGAAATCCCGTGACAGCCATGAGGCGCAATGTGCGGTAGCCTCCGTGAGTGTCGATGAGCGTCGCCACCAGTCCGATGAGCAGACATCCGAGCAGATTGACTGCAAGCGTGGGCAGTATGCGGTCGGCCGACAGTGCGGACATCTGCTGCACCGCATAGCGGCTCATGCAGCCAAGGGCTCCTCCGACTGCCACGGCAAGATAATCAGTCATCTATGGATTGCCTGGGGTTATTTTGTTGAATGTCGGATTACGGACCATAGTGTCCGTAATCCGACATTCTATTATTTTCAGAACTGTTCGAGGAATCGCTTGTCGTTCTCGGAGAACATGCGCAGGTCGCTGATCTGATATTTCAGATTGGTGATGCGCTCCACGCCCATGCCGAGAGCAAAGCCTGTATATTTCTTCGAGTCGATGCCGCATGCCTCAAGCACGTTGGGGTCTACCATGCCGCAGCCGAGTATCTCCACCCATCCTGTGTGCTTGCAGAATCCGCATCCCTTGCCGCCGCAGAGGTTGCAGGAGATATCCATCTCGGCCGACGGTTCGGTGAAGGGGAAGTAGCTGGGACGCAGACGTATCTTGGTCTCGGGGCCAAACATCTCGCGGGCAAAGTAGAGGAGCGTCTGACGCAGGTCGGCAAACGATACATTCTCATCCACATACAGTGCCTCGACCTGATGGAAGAAGCAGTGGGCGCGGGCCGAGATGGCCTCGTTGCGATACACGCGGCCCGGGCAGATGATGCGGATGGGGGGCTGAGTGTTCTCCATGACGCGGCTCTGCACCGACGAGGTGTGGGTGCGCAGGAGCACGTCGGGGTTGCGCTGTATGAAGAATGTGTCCTGCATGTCGCGCGCGGGATGGTCTTCGGCAAAGTTGAGCGACGAGAACACGTGCCAGTCGTCTTCGATCTCAGGGCCTTCGGCTATGGTGAAGCCGAGACGCGAGAATATGGAGATGATTTCGTCCTTGACAAGCGACAGCGGATGACGCGAACCCAGCGGCATCGGTATGGCGGTGCGGCTCAGGTCGAGATTGTCCTCGACAGTGTCGGTGTTTTCGAGAGCCTCGCGCAGAGCGGCCAGGCGGTCGGTGGCCACGGTCTTGAGCTCGTTGAGCTTCTGTCCGAGCTCACGCTTCTGCTCGGCGGGCACGTTGCGGAAATCCTGCATGAGAGCTGTGATGGCTCCCTTTTTGCTCAGATATTTGATGCGGAGAGCCTCGACCTCCTCCGGTCCGGAGGCTGTCATGGCCTCGATCTCAGCCTTGAGCTGATTTATCTTATCAATCATATTTGATGCGTTTTTGCGTATTTTTTGGGTGCAAATTTAGCAAAAAAATAGTTATTTTTAATGCTATCCGTTATTTATGTGGAGTCTCGTCGGCAAAACGGTTGGGGAAATCTATCTTGACACGCGGACGCTTCAGCGCGTACACCACAAGCGCGATGCCTATGAGTATGAACGGTATGCTGAGCCACTGTCCCATATTGAGAGCCATGGTGGCCTCAAAGTCCACCTGATCGTTTTTGATAAACTCTATGAGGAATCGAGGCAGGAATATTCCGATGAAGAACACGCCGAATATCAGCCCCGGACGCTCCTCGGCATTCTTCTTCCAATACATCCACATGAGCAGTCCGAACAGGGCGAAATAACACAACGCTTCATATATCTGGGTCGGGTGGCATGCCTGACCGTAATATAGCTCGTGCCACTCGCGCGAACGCAGAAACATGAATCCCCATGGCAGTGTGGTGGCGTGGCCGAATATCTCCGAGTTCATCAGGTTGCCGAGACGTATGAGGCCGCCCACCAGCGCGATAGGTATCACCAGTCGGTCAAATGTCCACAGCGGATTGCGCTTGGTGGTGATGAGCGAGTAGAGCAGCACTCCGATGATGATGCCGATAGTGCCGCCGTGGCTGGCGAGACCGCCGTGCCACACGTAGAGAATGCTTATGGGATTTTGCTTATACACGTCCCATTCGTAGAAAAACACGTGGCCCAGACGCGCGCCGATGATGGTGCCGGCGACGGTCCACATGAGCAGGATGCCGAGCCACTTCTCGGGAGCACCCTCGTGACGGTAGATACGCGATTCGATTTCGTAGCCTACAAGAAAACCCACCATAAAGGCGAGACTGTACCAACGTATGGCGAGCGGCCCGATGTGAAACCACACAGGGTCGGCCGTCCATGTGATGAAGTCAAGCATTGTCAAGAAATTCTTAAATTGATTTTTTATGTGTATTATCGTATAACGCGGGATTGACCGGACTGACATGAGTTGTTTTCACAGGTCATGACACCCCCCTCGCGCTAAATTTTCCACAAAATTACTCACATTCGCGGTTATATCAAAAAACTTGAGTAATTTTGCTTATACTAAATATAATGTATATGGAAAAAGACTCATGGTGGACGGCTCCGGCCGAGAGCGAGGACGGACGCCTCATAATGGTCACCGGCCGCAGAGATGTGGAGAAATTTCGCTCCAACCCGCGATTTGGCATACGCATCGAAGTGACCTGGAAATATGACGGCGACAGCTCCGGCATGCCCGACACAGCCACATCGCAGCTCATGGAGCAAGCCCAGGATGCACTCCAGGCTATCCTGCACAAAGACCCCGTAGCCGTGCTCACAGGCATATTCACCGGCGACGACCGACGCGAATGGATATTCTATTCGCTCTCCACCAACATCTTCGGCAAGAAACTCAACGAGGCACTCGCTCCGTTTCCGCTCCTGCCGATTACGGTCTACTGCGAGAACGACCCCGGATGGGAGCAGTATGACGAGATGTCGCAGGCCGAAATCAAGATGGACTGAACCTCTTGGCTGTCTTGCGAAAAAAAGCTAACTTTGCACTCCAAAAGAAATCAAAACATTACACTATATGAGCACCCATGTTTCAGAGCGCGTACAGTCGCTCGCACCCTCGGCCACACTGGCCATGTCGCAAAAGAGCAACGAGCTTAAAGCTCAAGGCGTTGATGTAATCAATCTCTCCGTCGGAGAGCCCGACTTCGAGACCCCGGCCCACATCAAGGAGGCCGCCAAAAAGGCCATCGACGACAACTTTACATTCTACACCCCGGTGCCCGGCTACATGTCGCTGCGCCGCGCCATCAGCGACAAGCTGCGCAATGAGAACGGTGTGGACTACGCTCCCGAGCAGATCACCGTGTCAAACGGTGCAAAGCAGGCCCTCTGCAACGTAATCCTCGCCTCCATCAACAAGGGCGACGAGGTGATTATCCCCATGCCCGCATGGGTAAGCTACGTCGAGATGGTTAAGCTCGCCGAGGGCACTCCCGTAGCTGTCAATGCCGACATCTCACAGGATTTCAAGATCACACCCGCACAGCTCGAGGCCGCCATAACTCCGGCCACCCGCATGATACTCATATGCTCTCCCTCCAACCCCACCGGCAGCGTCTACACCCGTGAGGAGCTCCAGGGGCTGGTAGACGTTCTGGCCAAGCATCCCGAAATCATCGTGCTTGCCGACGAAATCTATGAGCACATCAACTTCACCGGCTCGTTCACATCGCTGGCCTCGTTCCCCGAGATAGCCGACCGCACCGTCATCATCAACGGTGTGTCGAAAGCCTATGCCATGACTGGCTGGCGCATCGGTTACAGCGCGTCCCCCCTGTGGCTGGCCAAAGCTGTCAACAAGCTCCAGGGCCAGTACACCTCCAACGCATCGTCGATAGCACAGAAGGCCGCCGAGGCTGCCTACACCGGTTCGCAGGAGTGTGTGCGCGAGATGAACAAGGCTTTCGAGCGTCGCCGCGACCTCGTGGTAGAGCTCGCCTCGCAGATACCCGGACTTAAGGTCAACCGTCCCACCGGCGCGTTCTACCTCTTCCCCGAAGTCAGCGCGTATGTAGGCACCACCACACCCGAAGGCAACGTCATAGCCTCGTCGGCCGACCTCGCCATGTATCTTCTCGAGAAGGGCCACGTAGCCACCGTCGACGGTGGTGCTTTCGGCATGGAAGGTTACATCCGCCTGAGCTACGCCACAAGCGACGACAACATCCGCGAAGCCATGCGCCGCATCGCCGAGACTCTCGCCACCCTCAAGAAATAATAACCATAAGTTTACTGCAATACATCGCCGGCAATTATCGATTGCTTTATGTAATTGCCGATTACTCTAATTAAAATAAATGGATTTTATTGAAGAACTTACCTGGCGTGGCATGATCCACCAGATGATGCCGGGTACAGACGAACAGCTCAAAAAAGAAATGACCGTGGCATACCTCGGTATCGACCCCACGGCCGACTCACTCCATATAGGCCACCTCGTAGGCGTGATGATGCTCAAGCACTTCCAGCGTTCGGGCCACAAGCCCATCGCCCTCGTGGGCGGCGCGACAGGCATGATAGGCGACCCCTCGATGAAGAGCCAGGAGCGCAAACTCCTGAGCGAAGAGACTCTCCGCCACAATCAGGAGGCCATCAAGCGTCAGCTCAGCAAGTTTCTTGACTTTGACTCCGACGCTCCCAATGCCGCCGAGATGGTCAACAACTATGACTGGATGAAAAACTTCTCCTTCCTCGACTTCATCCGCGATGTCGGCAAGCACATCACCGTCAACTACATGATGGCCAAGGATTCGGTCAAGAAGCGTCTGAGCGGCGAGTCACAGCAGGGCATGTCGTTCACCGAGTTCTCCTACCAGCTCTGCCAGGGCTACGACTTCCTCCACCTCTATAAAGAGAAAGGCTGCCGCCTGCAGCTCGGAGGTTCTGACCAGTGGGGCAACATCACCACCGGCACCGAACTCATACGCCGCACAGTCGGAGGCGAGGCCTATGCCCTCACCTGCCCCCTCATCACCAAGGCCGACGGCGGAAAGTTTGGCAAGACCGAGAGTGGCAACGTATGGCTCGACCCGCGCTACACCTCCCCCTATAAGTTCTATCAGTTCTGGCTCAACGTCTCCGACGCCGACGCCGAGAAGTACATCAAGATTTTCACCTCGCTCACCCGCGAGGAGATTGAGGCTCTCGTAGAGGAGCAGGCCAAAGACCCCGGACTCCGTCCCCTCCAGAAGCGTCTCGCCAAAGAGATTACCACCATGGTACACTCGGCCGAGGACTACGAGATGGCCGTCGAGGCTTCGCAGATACTCTTCAGCAACAAGGCCGGAGAGACCCTGCGCAAGATTGACGAGTCCACACTTCTCGCCGTGATGGAGGGCGTGCCCCAGTTTGAGGTTTCGCGCTCGCTCATCACCGAGGGCGTCAAGCTCGCCGACCTCCTCACCGACCATGCGGCCGTCTTCCCCTCCAAGGGCGAGATGCGCAAGATGGTACAGGGCGGCGGCGTGTCGATCAACAAAGAAAAGATTTCCGACCCCTATGCTCCCGCCACAGAAGATATGCTCCTCAACGGCCGATATATCCTCGTGCAGCGCGGCAAGAAGAACTATTTCCTCATCAAAGTAACTGAATAAACCTTAACCGAATGTTGGATTTTGACTGTCGGTCAGCTTCAGAGGGCTGATTTTGACATTCATAATCCAACATTCTATATTCTAAAACATGCGTAACGATTCAGAGCTTGACGGCGTGACCCTTCTGGGCGACACCCGCGTGAAATATCCCGACCAATACGCACCCGAGGTGCTCGAGACGTTTGTCAACAAACATCCCGGCAACGACTATCTCGTCACATTCACCTGTCCCGAGTTCACATCGCTCTGTCCCAAGACCGGACAGCCCGACTTTGCACGGATACTCATCTCCTACATCCCGCGCGAGCGCATGGTCGAGAGCAAGAGCCTCAAACTGTATCTTTTCAGTTTCCGCAACCACGGCGACTTTCACGAGGACTGCGTGAATATAATAATGAAAGACCTCATCAGCCTCATGGACCCGAAATACATCGAGGTCAAAGGCATCTTCACACCCCGCGGCGGCATAGCCATACACCCGTTTGCCAACTGGGGCGACCCCGACCATCAGCACATCGTCGCGGCCCGCATGCTTGCCAACATGCCATGTGACTTTTAGGTCTCATTTTTCACACCTTTCCTCACACCATTTTTCTACACCGGTTTGTTACATTAAAAAAAGTATAATGAGCAGATATCTACTTGTACTCTCCGGAGGCATGGACTCCGTGACGATGCTCCACGAGTATCGCGACAGCATAGCTGCCGCCGTGACATTTCAGTATGGCTCCAACCACAACAAGCGCGAGGCCCGATGCGCGCGCATCAACTGCGAGAAGCTCGGCATCGAGTGGATAGAGATTGACCTCTCGTTTATGGGACGCCACTTCGAGAGCTCGCTCCTGCAGGGTGCCGACGCCATCCCCGAAGGACACTATGCCGATGACAACATGCGCTCGACAGTGGTGCCGTTTCGCAACGGCATCATGCTCGCCGTGGCCGCCGGACTCGCCGAAAGCCGCAAGCTCGACGGTGTGATGATAGCCAACCATTCGGGCGACCATGCCATATATCCCGACTGCCGCCCCGACTTCATCGCCTCGATGGGCCGGGCCATAGCCGACGGCACCTACGACCATCTGCAACTGCTTGCCCCCTACACTTCACTGTCCAAGGGCGAGATTGCCCTTCGCGGCAAGAACCTCGGCGTAGACTATTCGCTCACATATTCATGCTACAAAGGCGGAGAGCACCACTGCGGCAAATGCGGCACTTGTGTGGAGCGCGCCGAGGCACTCCGATATGCAGGCATAACTCTCACCGACGACTGATCACTCCCATCACCACCTACTCAGCATGACTCCACAGCAACCCACAGCCTCACCCACCCGACATAAACGCAAGAAACGCCGCCGCAAAATCAACCCGCTCAAAGTGCTCAGGTTGCTGTTGCCCGTCATACTTTTCATATTCCTATGTGTGGTGATGTGTGTGCCTTCGCCCGGACATGACACCTCATCCGAGTCAGCCGAAGAGATTGCGGCCGAGCAGGCTCCCATAGTCGAATTGTTCTCCGGGGCCAACGTCTATGACCTCGAGAAACTCGACACCGTGAGCTTCTACCGACGCCATCTCGAGAAGATGCCCGAACCGACCCAACGCATCAAGGTCAACTATTTCGGCAATCTGCGCCCCTATTTCAACGACTCCAACTATGTCCATTGGCAGGAGGCCGAGAGTTACGGACTGCAGCCGCTCTCCGACACCCGCTCTCACTGGCAGCTCAACCGTCCGATAGTCAAGGTCACCACCTGCGCCGACTATTTTCTCGACACGCTCATATTCTCGCGCCCCTATCTCGTGCCCGAAGCGGCCGCCACGCTGCGTGAGATAGGCCACCGTTTCCGCGACACCATAGCCGCCCGCGGCGGAGGCGACTACCGCATCAAGGTCACAAGCGTGCTCCGCACGCCGCAGACCGTAAGACGGCTGAGACGGCGCAACCGCAACGCCATCGACTCGTCGGTCCATCAGCTCGGCACTACTTTCGACATCTCCTATGCTTCTTTCGTAGCATCATCCCCGGCTCCGGCACGAAGCGTCGACGACCTCAAAGGCATACTGGCCGAAGTGCTCAAGGCCATGCGCGAGGAAAACAAAATCTGGGTGAAATATGAAGTAGGCCAGCCCTGTTTCCATATCACCGCCCGCAACCCCGACTCGAAATGACAGACCGTCCCTCCCCCTCACCCGACACTGAAAACACTCCCGCCCCGACACGCAGGAAGTCATCGTTGCCCGTAAAGCTGCTCAAAGTCATCGGCTTCGCGGCCCTTGCGGTCATACTGCTCGTGGCCGCGCTCATCACTGTGGCCGTAAGCTATCTTCAGCCCGAAAAACTGACTCCGCTCGCCGTCAGATATGCCAACGAATATCTCGACGCCGACCTCGAGGCCGACCACATAGAGATCAGCTTCTGGAGCACTTTTCCACGCTTTGACCTCGACATACGCGGTCTGAAACTTCGCTCCAAGGCATTTGACTCACTGCCCGACTCCGTAAGGACACGGCTCCCCGAGTATGCCGACTCGCTCCTCTCGCTTGCCCGCTTCAACGCCTCCATCAACATCCCTCGTCTCATGGTTGGCGGCATAGCCCTCTATGACATCACTATCGACTCGCCCCGGGTCAATCTCGTCAGAGCCACACCCGAGGTGTGGAACTTTGACATCTTCCCTCCATCGGCCGACAAGCCCGAGGAAGACAAGCCGCTGAGCATCCCCGACTTCTCGATGGGCACGTTTCGCATCGACGGTGGTTTCCCTCTGCGCTATCTATCGCTCCCCGACTCCATCGACGCCTCACTGCGGCTCACCACGACCGAACTTCAGGGCGGCGGTGCCCCGGTCTATAAGCTCGACATCGCAGGGCTCACCTCGGCCTCCGTTCCCTCGCTCACCGTCAACCGTCTGCAACTGGGACTCGGAGGCGACATCAACTGGTCGGCCTCTCGCCCGATGCACGCCTCACTGTGCGACTTCCGTCTCACTGTCGGACAGGTAGAAGCCACACTGAACACATCGCTCGACTTTGAGCACGACTTCCGCGTCGAGACACTCGCTTTCGACATGCCTCTTACGCCGCTCGACCGCTTTATCGCGCTCATACCCGTCTCCATGCGCGGCGAACTCGCCAAGGTCGACGCCGACCTCTCGCTCTCATGCGCCATGCGTCTCACTCGCCCCTATTGTCCGGCCGAGGATTCCATCCCGTCGTTTGAGATGCTGCTCAATGTGCCCGAAGGCTCGGCACGCTATGACGGCATGAGCCTCGACCGCTTCGAGCTCCTGGCCACCGCCAAAGTCGACGGCTCTGACCTCGACCGTTCGACCATCGACATCTCGCGTCTCACAGCCATAGGCGAGGGTATGGGCTTCGGACTCACAGGCCACATCACCGACATTATATCCGACCCCGAGGTCAACGGCTCGTTCAAGGGAGGGCTCAACGTGCAGCATCTCCCCAAAAGCCTCCTGGCCATGCTCCCCTGCAAGGTGCAGGGCAATCTCAGGGCCGACTGCAACTTTGACCTGCGCAAAAGCTATCTTGACAAGGAGGATTTCCACAAGATTCAGCTCAATGGCCGGGCCACACTCTCGGGGCTACTTGTGGAGATGCCCCAACTGCCCGCCCACATCTACTCACGCGAGATGGAGCTGCATCTCGGCACAAGTTCGTCATTCAGCAACGATAACGTCAGCGTCGACTCGCTGCTCACGGCCTCGCTACGCATCGACACACTCTCATGTATAATCGAAGGCTACGACATGCGCGGCCGCGGACTCAGCATAGGTGTAGGATGCCGCAACACCATGTCGAGTGCCGACACCACACAGATCAATCCCATAGGCGGACGTCTGCACGCCGACCGCTTCACGCTTCGCACCGACGTTGACTCCACCCGTCTCCACCTCCGCGACGCTACGGTCGGAGGCGCGCTCACACGCTTTCGCGGCAATGCCCGCCAGCCACAGGCCCGGCTAAACATATCCACAGGCTCAGCCCTGTATGCCGACCGCATCAACCGCGCGATGCTCTCCGATGCCAAAGCCTCACTCACCGTCCACCCCTCGGCCTCCGAGCAGGCCCAGCGGCGTTTTGCCCGCTATGACTCCCTGCGCCGCGCCCATCCGGGGCTTCCGGCCGACTCTCTGCGCGCCATGCTCTCGGCCATCACCCGTGCCGAGCGTGCCGCCCGTCGCGCCTCATCATCCGCGGCCGCACCCCGACGCTCCGATGTGACCGCCGAGACCTCGGCCGACATCACGGTCGACCGTCCGCTGCGTCGTCTGCTGCGCAACTGGCAGGCCCAAGGCTCGCTCCACGCCGCACGCATGCGCCTGTTCACTCCTCTCTTCCCTCTGCGCAACCGCATCACCGACCTTGACGTCGACTTCTCGACCGATTCGATACACATCCATGAGACTCACGCACGGGTCGGACACAGCGACTTCGCGCTCAGCGGCTCGATTACCAACATCTCGCGCGCGCTGACCTCGCGCAACGGGTCGCAACCGCTGGTGGCCAACTTCAATCTCAACTGCGACACCATAAATGTCAACGAACTGGCCGGTGCCATCTTTGCCGGCGCGGCCTTTGCCGAACGCGACTCCACCTCGGCCATAGCCATCGTGCCTGTCGACGACAATGCCGACGAGAGTGCACTCCAGTCGTCGGTCGACAAGGCTGCCGCCATCGACTCGACCGCAGTGCTCATCATCCCCTCCAATCTCGAGGCCACCTTTGACATCAGGGCACAGCACATCGTATATTCCGACCTCATGTTTCACGACTTCAAAGGCACTCTCAATGCCTTTGGCGGCGCGCTCAATCTTGCTCAGCTCGGTGCGCGCTCCGACATCGGCTCGCTCAACCTCAACGCTCTCTACACGGCCCCGACAAAACATGACGCCTCGTTTGCCTTCGGACTGAGAGTCGACGGATTTCACATCGCCGAATTTCTCGACCTTGTGCCGGCCATCGACTCGCTCATGCCGCTGCTCAACGACTTCGGCGGTGTCATCAACGCCGACATAGCTGCCACCACGGGACTCGACTCGGCCATGAACATCGACATTCCCTCGCTCAGAGCCGCCGTAAAACTCTCGGGCGACTCGCTCGTGGTGATGGATGACGAGACCTTCCGAACAATAGGCAAGTGGCTCCTCTTCAAGGACAAAGGACACAATATGATCGACAGCATGACTGTCGAGATGATAGTCGACAACTCGCAGATGCAGATGTTTCCCTTCATGTTCAACCTCGACCGCTACAAACTCGGCGTGATGGGCAGCAATGACATGGCCATGAACCTCAACTATCACATAGCCGTGCTCAAGTCTCCGCTTCCGTTCAAGTTTGGCATCAACATCTCGGGCAACCCCGACAACATGAAGATAAGGCTCGGCAAAGCCAAGTTTAACGAGAAAAACATGGCCCGCACCGTCTCTATCGCCGACACCACGCGCATCAATCTCGTGCAGGAAATACGCAACGTCTTCAGCCGCGGAGTGCGCAACGGCAAGCTCAAGAAACTCGAGTTTAACAAAGTCTCCGATGCGATTATCGACATCGACGCCGCCTCCGACACCATCTCGGCCTCCGACTCACTCTACTTCATACGCGAAGGTCTGCTCCCGCCCAAGGAGTGAAACACAACATTTTAAATATTTTTATTTTGACACCCTACCACTCACATATAGTCCGCTTCCTACAGCGTCATCACTACACCGCGGTCAAACCCAAGGCCGCGCTCATCGACATGGACGGCACTCTCTATGACTCGATGAAAAACCACACCGCCGCCTGGCACCGTCTCATCACCGAGGCCGGCATCCCATGCACCCGCGAGGAGTTTTATCTCTACGAGGGACGCACCGGAGCCTCGACCATCAACCATCTTGTCAACCGTGCCTGGGGACGCGACGCCACCGACGAGGAAAAGGCGCGCCTCTATCAGCTCAAGACAGTTTATTTCAACGAACTCCCTCCCGTACAGCCCATGCCGGGTGCCGCCACGATGCTCAGTCTGCTTAAAGAAGTGGGCATGCGGCGCGTGCTTGTCACAGGCTCGGGACAAAACAGTCTCATCTCGCGCATCGACACCGACTTTCCCGGCATCTTCGAGCCCGGCATGCGTGTAACCTCGCGCGACGTGACCCACGGCAAACCTCACCCCGAACCTTTCATCCGCGCCATGCAACTGGCCCGGGTAAGCCCCTCCCAGTCAATCGTCATAGAGAACGCGCCGCTCGGCATCGAGGCCGGCGACCGTGCGGGAGCCTTCACCATAGGCGTCACAACCGGCCCCATACCCGTCGAGGAGATGGAGCGTGCAGGCGCGGCCGTGGTATTCCCCTCGATGGAGGCCTTTGCCGAAGCTCTCCCGGTACTGCTCTACTCTTTGTTGCTCACCCGCATAGACATATAACGCCATGCAAAAAATCCTCTATACCAACGACATTTCCCGCGCCGTAGTCTCGCTTGTCGACGAGATGCACCCGGCGTCGGTCCACATCATCACCGACACCAACGTCCGGGACAAGGTGCTCCCCTCGCTCTCTCTCCCCTATCCCGTCATCCCGACTCCGCCGGGCGACGTGGCCAAAAACATCGACACACTCTCCGGCATATGGGGCAGTCTCATACGCGGCGGTGCCACCCGCAAATCGGTCGTTATTAATATAGGTGGCGGCGTAGTGACCGACATGGGCGGATTTGCCGCCGCCACTTTCAAGCGCGGCATCCGCTTCATCAATGTCCCCACCACACTCCTCTCGGCTGTCGACGCGGCTGTCGGAGGCAAGACCGGCATCAACTTCGAGGGCTATAAAAACGAAATCGGAGCCTTCGCCCCGGCCGACGCGGTGGTCATTTCCACCTCTACATTCTCGACACTTCCGGTCACCGAACTTCTGTCGGGCTATGCCGAGATGCTCAAGCACGGCCTGCTGTCATCGGCCGAGACCTATGACGAACTGCTCGGATTTGACATTGTCAACGCCGACCTCGACCGCCTGCTTCCCCTGCTCGAGAAGAGTGTACGCGTAAAGGAACGCATAGTCACCGAAGACCCCACCGAGAAGGGTATACGCCGCGCGCTCAACCTCGGCCACACTGCCGGTCACGCCTTCGAGTCGCTCGCTCTCGAGCGCGACAACCCCGTGCCCCACGGCTATGCGGTGGCCTGGGGCATTCTCGTCGAGATGATATTGTCACACATGACAGAACGTTTCCCCTCGGCCGAGCTTTACCGCTACGCCACCTATCTCAAGGAGCACTCCTACGGCACGCCCGACTTCACCTGTGACGACTATCCGCGTCTGCTCGCCCTAATGAGCCATGACAAGAAAAACGATACCCCCGACCACATCAACTTCACCCTCCTCTCCGCCCCGGGCTCGCCTCTCATCGACCGCACTGCCGACAATACCCTCATCACCGAAGCCCTCGACATATTCCGCGACCTCATGCAATAATCGCATCTTATCATATGTAAAAAAGGAAAATTCAACGCTGCTCCCGGCAACGTTGAATTTTCCTTTTTTCAGAGATTATCTATCCGTCAGAACTGCCAACCCACCGTGGCCATGAAATCCATCGTATGGGAGTCAGGTCTCACAAGACCTATTGAATTGGCAAGATTCGACATGCCTATATGCGCGCGTATGCCTACCCTCAGATGTCCCGAGAAAGTAAGACCGGTAGCCAGATGCAGGCCTATGTCACCACGGTCATATGAATTGATAAATGCCCTGTGGTCCTTATAGAAATCGGCATCATATTGAGTCACCGACATCATGAGCTGGCCCAACTCATTGCTGCGCGTATCATATATAGTGCTTTTCTGCTTGCCGGCTATTCCGTAACCGTAATACAGACCGCTGTCGACATTCCATCTCACGGCGTCGGACAGATTAAACAAAAAGGTCACATATACGGGAAAGTCCACCTTATAATATGTGTTGCGCTGAAACACGTTCGACACACTCTGTCCTCCGCTACCTATAACAGCCATATCCATATTAAAACCGTTGGAGGTAAAATTTATCTCCGTGCCCAGCCCGATAAAATTGCGGATATTGAAGCGCGCGCCCACACCCGCACCGAAAGCCGGACGCATCGAGGTGTTGAGATCGGAAATGTCGGGATAACACGTCGTGTAATTTTCCGTCATATAGCTTCCGCCCGCAAGCAGGTGGACATCTATATCCAGAAATTTTTCCGCACGTCCGCGGTCCACCATCTCGGGGCCGGAGGCCTTGGCCACACTCCCCCCAAACAAAATTACCAGTATCGGCAATAAAATTTTGTGCATAGTCATAACTTTTTTCATCAGGCTCCACAGGCGAGAATAGCCCGTTTTGGCCCTTTCGACAGCTCAAAATTACGCGTTTTCGGCCCATTTTCCAAAAAAATGCATTTTTTTCAAAAATTTTCGTCCAAAAATTTGCACAGTCTAAAAAAAGTCCCTAACTTTGCAACGCAAAAGAAAAAAAGACGGCTCCTTAGCTCAACTGAATAGAGCATCTGACTACGGATCAGAAGGTTACAGGTTTGAATCCTGTAGGAGTCACCACTAAGAAAAGAGACTTATCAGCCCGGCTGACGAGTCTCTTGCTCTATATAGACATTCCATCAGAAATGACACAACAGGAACTCGACGAAAAATACATGCGCCTCGCTCTCGACGAGGCCCGTCAGGCCTACGAAGCCGATGAAGTGCCCATCGGAGCGGTAATCATATCGCCACGGGGCATGGTGGTAGGGCGCGGCCACAACCTCACCGAAGCACTCGGCGACGTCTCGGCCCATGCCGAAATGCAGGCCATCACAGCCGCCGCATCGACACTCGGAGGAAAATACCTTGACGGATGCACGCTATATGTCACCGTAGAGCCTTGTCTCATGTGTGCCGGCACAATAGGCTGGTCACAGCTCTCGCGCATAGTCTACGGCGCAGCCGACACCAAGCGAGGCTATCGCTCCTTTCTCCCCTCGCGCTCACCGTTCCATCCCAAAGCCACCGTCACCGCCGGCATACTTCAGGAAGAATGTGCCGACCTCATGCGCTCATTCTTCAAATCCAAACGGCCCTGACAAAGCCCCACGGCGCGACCGACAGTGCTAAAAATTACTTATCGGCAAAAAAATAAGTCTATAAATTGTTTATTATAGATAGGTATATAGATTGTTTATTATAGATAATAAAACAGTCCGTCTATAATTACTAATTACTAATTACTAATTACTAATTGAAATGAAGCGTCTCGTAATCTCAACCGGCGCAGGCATCAGTGCGGAAAGCGGCATCTCGACCTTTCGCGACGCAGGTGGCCTGTGGGAAAACTATCCCGTAATGGATGTATGCAGTGCCGACGGATTCGCGCGCAACCCCGCGCTGGTCCACCGCTTTTACAGCGAGCGGCGCAAAAGCCTCCTCAACTGCATGCCCAACGCAGCCCATAAAGCACTCGTACAACTCGAAAAATGGTATGACGTATATGTCATCACCCAGAATGTCGATGACCTCCACGAGCGCGCCGGCAGCAGCAACGTACTCCATCTCCACGGCGAACTAATGAAAATACGCTCGCTCCGACACCCCGAACGTGTCTACACCCTCGACTCCGACAGCATAGTCACCACCCCCGAGACACGTGACCCCTACGGAGACCCCGTGCGGCCCCACATCGTATTTTTCCAGGAAGCCGTGCCTAATATCGAGCCAGCCATAAGACTGGCACAGGAAGCCGACATATTTGTAGTCATAGGCACATCGCTCGTAGTATATCCCGCCGCAAGTCTGCTCCATTACGTGCGCCCCGGCGTGCCCGTCTACTACATCGACCCCAATCCTGCCGCTGTCCCCGACAACGTCACCGTCATCAAGGACAAAGCTACAGCCGGAGTCGAAAAACTCGTCAGCCTGCTTCGGCCCGAGTAACCACTATTATTCCCTTCACCCGTTAAAGAGTGCCACATGTCACCAAATATGGCGGAGACCGATTATATTTAACACTTTTTCACAATCGGGGGGGGGAAATTTGCAAGTTTATATTTACCTTTGCACTCAGTAGGAGAAGGCTGTTTGGATAACAATCTTCTTTTACCGCAAAAGACAAGAATAAGCAATTATTAAAGTCAACAAAAGTTAGGTTAAAAACGAAAGAGCCGACTGTGAAGTTAGCTCTTTTTTTATGCCCATCTCTCCCATACATTCACGATGCTGTCGTAGATAAGTATGGGCAAGTTGAAATGTTACAAATGTACATGCATATACAACACAGGCCGTTTGCATATACCTCTCTTTTTGCGTAATTTTGTCTGACCAACCCGTTCATCATAATTACTAATTGCTAATTACTAATTACTAATTGAAATAAATGTCTCTGAAATCAACCTTAACTCTACTACTCACACTCTCGCTGTCATCGGCCGCCACATGGGCCTCACAGTTGAAACTATGGTATGACGCCCCCGCATCCGAATGGGTCGAAGCCCTGCCGCTCGGCAACTCCCGTCTCGGCATGATGGTCTACGGCTCTCCGGCCCATGAAGAAATCCAGCTCAACGAAGAAACACTCTGGGGAGGCTCGCCCCACACCAATCACTCGGCCCGCGCGCTCAAAGCCCTGCCCGAAGTGCGCCGTCTCGTCTTTGCCGGCCGCAACGCCGAAGCCCAGGCCCTCATCGACACCACCTTTCTGACCGGTGTCAACGGTATGCCCTACCAGACCGTAGGCTCGCTCCGCCTCAACTTCCCCGGCCACGAAAACGCCACAGCCTACTATCGTGACCTCGACCTCGACAGCGCGCTGACCACCGTCACCTACACTGTAGGCAACGTCGACTATCGTCGCGAAGCCTTCTCATCGTTTACCGACGACGTATCCATAATACGCCTCACAGCCTCGGCTCCCGACGCGCTCACATTCTCGGCATCGTTCACCTCACCGATGGCCCGCTATGAAGTGTCGCGCAAAGGCAAGACTCTCATCCTCACCACTTATGGCGGTGATCACGAAGGCATCAAGGGTGCCGTCAAAGCCGAGACACGCCTCGAAATCGTGCCTCAGGGCGGACGTCTCACCGCCGCCGGCGACTCACTGACACTCACGGGAGCATCGGCCGCCACATTATATATAAGCACAGCCACCAACTTTGTCAACTACAAAGACCTCTCGGCCAACCCCTCACGACGCGCCGCCTCGCTGTTGGCCACCGCACGCAAGAAACCCTATGACCGCGCACGCCGCGAACACATCGACCGCTACCGCACGCAGTTTGCCCGCATGTCGCTCACGCTCGGCGACACTGACAAGGAGACCCTCGCTATGCCTACCGACAAACGCATCCGACAGTTTGCCGACAAGGCCGACCCTCAACTGGCCGCCCTCCTGTTCCAGTATGGCCGCTATCTGCTCATATCCTCCTCGCAGCCCGGCGGGCAGGCCGCCAATCTCCAGGGCATATGGAATGACAAACCCAACGCTCCGTGGGACGGCAAATACACCATCAACATCAACACCGAGATGAACTACTGGCCCGCCGAGGTGACAAATCTCTCCGAATGTCACGAGCCGCTCTTCACCCTCGTCGACGACCTCTCCGACAATGCCCGCACGACAGCCCGCGAAATGTACGGATGTCCCGGATGGGTCACCCACCACAACACTGATATATGGCGCACATCGGGCGTAGTCGACAAGGCCAATTACGGCACATGGCCCAACGGAGGCGCATGGCTCACATCTCACCTGTGGGAACACTATCTCCACACGGCCGACCGCGACTTCCTCGCACGCCACTATCCCGCCCTCAAGGGTTCGGCCGACTTTTTCCTCTCATTCCTGACCGAACACCCCGACAACGGATGGATGGTGACAGTGCCCTCCATGTCGCCCGAACACGGCCCCTCGGCCCACCCCAAGGCATGGATTGTGGCCGGATGCACGATGGACAACCAGATAGTCCACCAACTGCTGACCAACACCCTAAGTGCAGCCCGCGTGCTGGGCGAACGACAGTCCTACATCGACTCGCTCTCGGCCACCATAGCCAAGCTCCCGCCCATGCACGTAGGACGCCATCACCAGCTCCAGGAGTGGCTCGGCGACTATGACAAACCCAAGGACGGCCACCGCCACATATCGCACGCCTTCGGTCTCTATCCCGCGGCACAGATATCGCCCTACACCACCCCGGAACTTTTCGAGGCCGTGCGCAACACCATGATACAGCGCGGCGACGAGGCCACCGGCTGGTCGATAGGCTGGAAAATCAATCTCTGGGCACGTCTGCAGGACGGCAATCACGCCTACACCATCATCAACAATATGCTGCGCGGCCGCATCTATCCCAACCTTTTCGACGCCCATCCGCCGTTTCAGATCGACGGCAACTTCGGCTACACGGCCGGCGTGGCCGAGATGCTCATGCAGAGTCACGACCGAGCTCTCCACCTGCTCCCCGCACTCCCCGACCAGTGGAGCCAAGGCAGTGTCAAGGGACTCGTGAGCCGCGGAGGCTTTGTGGTCGACATGACTTGGGACGGCTCACAGCTCAACACCGCCACCATCACCTCACGCCTCGGCGGCAACCTGCGTCTGCGCTCCTACGTTCCCCTCAAGGGCGAAGGACTCACTCCGGCCAAGGGCGACAATCCCAATCCACTCTTTGAGGTCGCGCCTGTCAAGACTCCGGTCATCTCATCCGAAATCACCCCGCGCCACCCGATCATACGCAAGGTCTACGAATATGACCTGCCCACCGTCCCAGGCGGCGTCTACACTATCACACGATAGTTACGATACATAATCAGAAACACCCCGTCGGGCATAAGACCTTTTCAGGAGCCTTTTGCCCGACGGGGTATTTTTATCCCTTATTGCGGCTATAATACTATGTGGCTTCCGCTTGACGAGGAGACCCGCGGCCGTTACATAAAAGCGTTTACCGATTTCAGGCATATCTCCATGCGAGACGTTCTCGCACATCTTTTTGTAGCTTTTTTTGGTCTGATTTACCAAAAACTTAGCTCATCGGATGTTTTTTGTAGAAAAATTGACTAACTTTGCGATAACAGCATGACAGACCTCCTCCGACATTCGCCATGGGAAATATCGTAAACCTTAATCAGCTAACATCACTCGCACGCATATCGTCAGAGTTTTCCAACCTCAGCGACGACTATCTCTTCACACGCATCACAGCCGACACCATCGCCAAAGCACTCCGGTTTGACGACATGAAACGCACCGACCGCATCGACGGCCCGATACGTATCGACGGCATGTCATGGATACTCTGTTTCAGCGGCCGCCTCGATCTCGAGATCAATCTCACTCCGATGACTCTGACCGCCAACTGCATCACAGTCACAACGCCCGGCTCTATGATCGAAATCAAGGACATCGACCGCGAAGAGCTCGACTGCTATCTGCTGTTTGTGTCGACCGACTTCATGCACGACATCAACTTTGACCTCAATGTCGTCGGCTCCATAAGCCGGTTCAGCAACCATGCCTCGCACGACCATATGATGAACATCACCGATGACGAGGCCGCCACTCTGCGCGAATTTTTCCATCTGCTCTACCGCAACTCCTCATCGGCCGAAAGCGACAGCCTGTTCACCAAATCCATAGCCCGCAATCTCATAGCGGCCCTCACCTATCAGGTCATAAGCATGGTGAGCAAACGGCTCAAGACAAGCACCGAGACCAATCCTCCCCGCTCGCGTCGCTCCACGTATGTCAGCGAATTCATGCGGCTCGTTCACGAGCACCACAGCCGCGAACGTTCGGTGGCCTTCTATGCCGGCAAACTCTTCATCTCGCCCAAATATCTCTCACTCATCATCAAGGAGCATACCGGCCGCTCGGCCACCGAAGTCATCGACTCATTCGTGATACTCGAGGCCAAAAACCTGCTCCGCTTCTCGGGCAAGAACATACAGCAAGTGGCCTACGAGCTCAACTTCCCCAACCAGTCATCTTTCGGCAAATATTTCAAGCATCTCACAGGCATGTCACCGTCGGAATATCAGCGTTCCTGACCCAACATTCACGCCGGCGGCATTGTTTTTTATACAATATGCCACATCTCTGCGCCCGACATATCATAGCCATCGCGGCCCTCACGCTGCTCGTCATCGTCACGGGGCCGCTACACGCGGCCACTGCGGCAGCCGACAGCCTCGCGCGCCGGCAGCGTCCATGGACCGGAATGGCAGTCGGAGCCGGAATGCTGGCCACATCGGCAATCGCCCGTCAAGCCTATCCGGCCGTTCCAGCCGACATCACCGTAGGCAAAAACACCGACCGCGGGACCGACTGGCTGCAATATGCCCCTCTGGCCGCACCCTGGATACTCAAAGCCGCAGGATTGCCGACCCGCTCGGGCTGGGGTCGCATGGCCGTGTCGCAAGGCATAGCCACAATGCTCATGGCCGGCTCGGTCAAGACACTCAAAGAGACCGTCAGCTCCACCCGTCCCGACGGTTCCGACACCCACTCGTTTCCCTCGGGCCACACCGCCTGGGCATTTATGGGTGCCACCATGATGGCCCGCGAGCTGGCCGACGTCTCACCCTGGTATGCCGTCGGGGCTTATGCCGTAGCCACAGGCATAGCCGTCGAGCGCGCTGTCGACAGCCATCACTATCCTACCGATATTGTGGCCGGAGCCGGCATAGGCATACTCTCGGCACAGCTCGGCTATTGGCTCGGCGACATAATATTCGGCAACCGCAATCTCGACATTCGTGCCGAAGACCTGCGGCTCAACACCAATGTCTCATATCTCTCCCTCCAGACAGGCCTTGCCCTCCCGCTCGGTCCCGTCAAAGCCGGCGACACCCGTCTGCAACGCCTCCCAGCACTCTCCGCCGCCCTGCGCGGAGGATGGGCCATCAGCGATCACTGGGGCCTCGCTCTCGAACTCGGCCTCCTCTCCACGCCACTCATCACCGACGTGCACCACGACCGCACATATGTCAAATCACTCTCCTCGCTCAGTGCGGTCATCGCGCCCTACTATCAATGTCCGCTGAGCGACCGCGTCAGCTTCACCGCCGAGGTCGCCGCCGGCTATCGTCACAACCTGCCGCTCAATCTCGACGACTCATCCATCGAGACAGGCACATCCTCACCGGTCGGACGCATCAACATAGGATGCGTATTGCGATTCAGCTCCAACTTCAGCGCACGCGCCTCCATCGGCTACGAAATGTCGCGCTACCGGTTCACCGTCCGACCATCAGCCGCCTACAGCATCCCCGCACCAGCGACTGCCCGCGGCATCGCCTCAGCCCTGCTCGTCAACATCTCGTCACGATATGAATTCTGACCCTAAACTCTATACTCAATATGCTCATCACACTCCCTCCACGCACAGGTTCCCGACCGCTTGAGATCGACACCACAGGCATGCGCCACATGGTGATAATCGGAGCCAACGGTTCAGGCAAGACACGCTTCGCCAACCGTCTCGCCGCCGACCTCGGCACACGCTCTTTCAGGCTGTCGGCACTCAAAGCCCTGTATAAACACAGCGAAGACCCGTCCGAGACATCAATCGATGCCCTTTATAACAAAGCTGTAAGCGGAGCCTCGCTGCTGAGACCCGACCTCAAGGGCGAGTTTGAACGCGTCATCGGACTCATGGTCAACGAAGAGATGCTAAGCCTCATACAGTTCAAATACTCCACCGACCGCTCCACCCCACCCTCCACACGGCTCGACTACGTGATGCAGCAATGGCAGAAAGTGTTTCCCGGCAACCGCGTGCTCGTCGAGAGCGGGCGCATGCTTTTCAGCCGTGACTCCGACTCCGACCCCTACTCGCCCTCCAAACTATCTGACGGAGAGAAAACCGTGCTCTACTATCTCGCCGCCGTCACCTTCGCCCCTAAAGGAGCCACCATACTCGTCGACTCGCCCGAGATGTTTCTCCACCCCTCATCCACGGCATCGCTCTGGAACAGCATCGAGAACTCACGTCCCGACTGTACATTCATCTACGTCACCCACGACCTCCAGTTTGCCTCCACGCGAGGCGAAGGATGCACCATATGGGTCAAAAACTGCGACTATTCGCGCGGCGAATGGGACTATGACCTCCTCACGCCGGCCGACGGTCTCAGCGACGAAGTATTCTTCGCCATAATCGGAGCACGCAAACCGGTACTCTTCATCGAAGGCGACGGCATACATTCCATCGACGCCAAACTCTACCCGCTCATATTTGACGACTACACCGTAAAATCGCTCGGCGGATGTGACCGCGTAATCGAATCGACACGTACATTCAACTCACTGCGCTCATTCCACAACCTCAACG
Source organism: Duncaniella muricolitica (assembly GCF_910574735.1). Classification (NCBI taxonomy): domain Bacteria; kingdom Pseudomonadati; phylum Bacteroidota; class Bacteroidia; order Bacteroidales; family Muribaculaceae; genus Duncaniella; species Duncaniella muricolitica. Next base: position 69,422 of record NZ_CAJTCF010000002.1, read on the forward strand.
CCTTCGGCATCGTCGACCGCGACCGGCGCGACGAAGGAGAAGTAGCCTATCTCCGCAAGAAACAGGTATTCGTCCCCGACGTGGCCGAGATTGAAAACATATTCATGCTCGAACCCGTCATACGCACCATGGCCCGCATCAACCACCGCGACCCTGACGAAGCCTTCCAGAAAGTCAAGCGAGCCATCATACGCCTCTTCGAGACCGACCTGCGGCAACAGGCTCTCCAGCACACCCGACACCGCATAAAAAAAGGAGTCGAACACCGCATAGACGGACGCTTCGCCAACATCAACCAGCTCCAGACCCACATAGCCAACCTCGCCAACGAGCTACGCCCCACAGCTCTCTACGAAGAACTGTGCCGCACATTCCGCCGCTACGTCCGCGACAAAGACTACGCCTCCATACTGCGCGTATACAACCGCAAGACCATGCTATCCGAAAGCCACGTAGCCCGACACTGCGGACTGCGTCGCGACGATAAAGACTCATATATCAACACTATAATCAACATCCTCGCCCACAACCGTCCCGGAGCCGACGACATCCGCACAGCCATACGCTCCACATTCACACTCAACACCCGGGAATAATCAAAAATTGCCCCCTCTCTATAATCTATACTTAACCCCTCTACACTCAACCATGAATATTCTCATCATCGGAGCGACATCAGGCATCGGGCGTGAACTATGGCAACACTATGTCACCGACGGCAACACCGTAGCCATAACGGCCCGGCGCGCCGACCTGCTCAACGACATGGCAGAGTCATATCCTGACAACACAATAGCAGCAGCCGGCGACATAGCCGACACCATTGCCTTCACAGCGACCCTCGACTCCATAATCACCCGATTGGGCAAAATCGATCTGGCAATAGTATGTGCAGGCATAGGCGAACTCAATCCCGGACTCGACACAGCCACCGAACTCTCCACCGTAGCCGTCAACGTGACCGGATGGACCAACGCCGTCGACACCCTCTATCAGCTCTTCACCCGGCAAAACCACGGCCATCTCGTGACAATCACTTCGGTCGGCGGACTCCAGCCGACCCCCGTCGCTCCTGCCTACAGTGCGACAAAAGCCTATCAGATCAACTACACACGATCACTCCAAGGCAAATCCAAAGGCACCCCGGTCACCGTCACCGAGATACGTCCAGGCCTTGTGGACACCCGCATGGCCAAAGGCGAAGGTCTCTTCTGGGTAATGCCTCTCGACAAAGTTGTCCCTCGCATCATCCGCGCCATCGACCGCAAAAAACGGCTCTGCATAGTCACCCGCCGATGGCGCATCATCAACTACCTGCTCCGCCACTTCCTATAATCCACGCTGCCACAAGACGCATTGGCAATTAGAGAGTGAGCGTATGTCGTGATTTTTGTGTAATTTCGGGGGCATATTAGACATACGACATGAGCTGGATTATACTCATATTGGCCGGACAATACATCGGAATACAAAAGTCCCGGAGGACACAATTGCTTGCTGTCCTTCGGGACTTCAGATAGATATTTCTTTTCCCTCGCTGTCGGAGGAATGAGGGTTAAAGTTCGTGGTAGTTTTCGGTATCGTTTACGCGATACATTGATGATGTGTTTTCACCATACCAGTCTAAAATCTTGTGCATAAATTCTGTAATCTTCATAATTCTGCGTTTTTTACAATTTATGGTTCAACTTTATAACGCCGTAAAAAGTAAAAAAGTTCAGATTTTATGCCGAAAAATCATGCTGAGCAGCACAAAAACCATACTAAAACGGAGCCACCGCCACATGCTTGATGCGCTGACGACGCCAGGTATAGACGATGTGGATGGAATATAACAGGGGCTATGTGTGAACTTGACAAAATACGTATCAACCGTATCAACAATGACGTTTACAGACCGCTTGAAAATAACGTGACAACTAAGGATGAGGCTATCAAGTATCTAAAAATGACATGTCACGGAGAGTATGTATATACAATGTGGAACTTCTTTACTCGAAAACGCTGGACTCTGCTTGACGATTATAAGGAAACCTTTACGCGCGAACTATGCGGTGAAACTTTCACTCTGACTCCTGAATCAGACCTCTGGGTATTCCCGATACCTCGAAACATTATACAACAAAATCCCAATCTGCATCACAATTATCCAACAAGATAGAATAGCCGATTGACATACCAAAAATCAGGCGTTGCGGAATCTGATATCCGCAACGCCTGATTTAATTTTCAGAGCTAAACTTTAAACTTTTCTGCTTTAAACTCTTATTTGGGAAGGTTGAAGGCAACGGTCATTTCGCGCATCTGGTCGTCCGACATGCCGTCGGGTTCGAAGCCCATATTTTTGGCCGAGATGTATATCTGGGCCGATTTGTTGAGGACATCTACCTGGTCGAAAGCCTGCATGATGTCGGTATCGACAGCAAAGACGCCATGTTTCTCCCAAAGGGTTACGTCATAATCGCCGAGCTCACGGATGGTCGACTCAGCGAGGATGTTGGAGCCGGGGAGCTGATAAGGGATGATGCCGAGTCCGCGGGGGCAGAAAGCCTTGGTCTCGGGTATCATGCTCCAGAGCAGACGTGTGGCCACATCCTTCTCGAGATATTTCTTGCAGTGCGACATTGCCACGAGCTCGATGGGATGGGTGTGGAGCGAGGCCTTGTAGTTGGAACCCTTGCCGATGAGATAGTTGTGCACGGCCAGGTGAGAGGGGAGCTCCGAGGTCGGCATTACGGGGAGGTCGGCAATGATTTCATAATGCGCACAGTCGTCGAGGATGCGTATCACCGAACCGTTCTCCATAGGCCGGCGTGCGAGGTCGCGCATGCGTTTGTTGGTGCCTTTGCAGTAGAAGTAGCAACCCTTGAGGTTGGTAAGGGTAGCTCCGATGGCTTTGGGTTCGCTGATGGCGGGGAGGGCGCGTATAGCGTCATCGATATGTTCGGTAATGTTGACGGTAATGTTGCCGCCGTTGCGTTCGGCCCACCCTTTCTGCCAGAGATAGCCGGCCACTTCGGCCACCTGCTCTACCTTGCGGGCCAGGGCAGGACGATTATCAAGTATAGACATCTTTTTTAATTAGTAATTAGTAATTAGTAATTAGTAATTATTAATTAGTGATTGGCTTATATAAGCTGTGGTAGGAATGAGGAGATTATCAACACGATGATGCCGGCTGTCAGCACCGCCATTGTCGAGCGCGAGCAGCCCTTCCATTCTTTGAGGATAATGCCCCACACGTTGGAGAAGACCACGTTGAGTGCCATGAGTATGCACCACGAGAAGGCCAGTAGTGTAGGCGAGTCGGTGAGGAAGCCTTTGCCGAGCGAGAGTCCGAAAAACTGGCTGTACCACAGGGCTCCGGCCAGGGCGCAGTAGAGGAGATTGTTGGCATAGAGCGAGGTGCGGCCATAGTCGCCGAAGGTGTGGTTGCGCGAGTTCTGATAGAGACAGTAGACGGCGTTGGTGATGAAGCCGCCGAGCGTCACGAGAAATGTGGCGGGGAGGGTGGCATACATGGGGTTGGACTCACTGAAGGAGATGTTGCCGCCAAACTCGAGTCCGACGTTGAAACATCCGCTCATGACGCCTGCCAGCAAGGCTATGGCTATGCCTTTGGGGAAGTTGAAGTCTTTGACGGCTTCGCGCTTCTGCTCTTCCGACATTGTGCGCGATTTCATGCTTCCGGCAACACCGATGATGCCGATGCCTATGAGGGTCACGACTACTCCGATGAGCACGGCAGCGGTGAGCTGGGCAAGGTAGTGGCCTTCGGGGAAGAAGATGTTGAGCATCACGGGGCCGAGCACGGTGCCGAGTCCGGCGCAGGTGCCGAGGGCTATGCTCTGGCCGAGGGCTACGCCGAGATAGCGCATGGAGAGGCCGAAGGTGAGACCGCCAACGCCCCAGAGGGCTCCGAAGAGGATGGTCATCCAGATGCGGAATGAGTTGTCGGCGGTGAAGAGTTCGCAGAGGCTGTGTCCGTCAGGAACAGCAAGCATAGCTCCCAGAAACGGGAACAATAGCCATGCGAAGATGCCTTGCACGAGCCAGTAGCTTTCCCAGCTCCATGATTTGATCCTGTTGATGGGCACATAGCAGCTCGACTGGCAGAAGGCTCCGACGGCTATGATAAGTAATCCGAGTAATATCATATGGGGGAGTATAGAGTGGCAAGGGGATACAAAAGGACAAAAGTCTCATAAGAAACAAAAGGGTAGATTATGAGACTTTTGTCTTTTTTATTCCATTACCGGACTGATTTTAACGTTTGGAAGTTACGTCGGCTTCGTATTTTTCCACCGCGGGGATGAATGACTCGCCTACGGGGACATTGTTGCGGAGGCAGAACATGTCGTAGACAGCGTTCCAGGGGAGATTCTTGCACTCTTCGAGGAGAGCGAGACGCTGGAACTTCTTGTCGGCGAGCTCATAGCCGCGGAGTGTGGTGATAGGCTCGAGAAGAGCGCGGAGCATGCACTTCTGGGCGGCACGGCTGCCGATTACGTAGGCACCGATACGGTTGAGTGTGCCGTCGAAGTAGTCGAGACCATAGTGCACGCGGTTGAGTGCGCCAGCACGTACAATCTCGCTGAAAAGATCCATGGTGGGGTCATCCATGATGGTCACGTGGTCAGAGTCCCAGCGGATGGGGCGGCTCACGTGGAGCATCAGTTCGGGCACGAAGAGGAGCATCGCCGACACCTTGTCAGCCACGCTTTCGGTGGGATGGAAGTGCCCCGTGTCGAGAGTGATCATCATGTCATTCTTGGACGCATAGGCGGTGTAGAAGTCGTTGGAGCCTACGGTGTAGCTCTCGAGACCGATACCGAATACTTTTGACTCCACGCAGTCCTTCATCCAGTCATACTTGTGCTCGAATATCTGGTCGAGCGAGTCTTTGAGAAGCTCGCGATACATGTAGCGGTTGACAGTGATGTCCTTGCTGCCGTCATGCACCCAGGTGTTCATGATACAGGGGTCCTGCTGAGCCTCGCCGATGGCCTGGGAGATGGCGCGGCAACGCTTGGAGTGCTCGATCCAGAAGTCGCGGATGCCCTTGTCGGGGTTGGCGAGCGAGAGGTCACCGCTCTTGGGGTGAGAGAATGAAGTGGAGTTGAAGTCGAGTTTGATATTGTTGGCTTTACCCCAGTCGATCCAGCTCTGGAAATGCTCTACCGAGCACTGGTCGCGGTCAACAAACTTGCCGCCGAAGTCACCGTAGATCTCATGGAGATTGAGACGATGCTTGCCGGGGATAAGCGACATGGCATAGAGAATGTCGGCACGGAGCTCGTCGATATTGCGGGCCTTGCCGGGATAGTTGCCGTTTACCTGGATACCGCCGGTGAGCGAGCCGCCCTGATTTTCAAAGCCGGCTACATCGTCGGCCTGCCAGCAGTGCATGCTGAGGTGAAAATCCTGCATCTGGTCGAGCACCTTGTCGGTGTCGACACCTACTGCGGCATAACGTTCACGGGCTATCTCATAAGCCTTGCGGATGAGTTCTTCTTTCATGGCTTTAAAGGTTATTTGTTTGGATTATAAGTGATTGTTTCGGTTGAGTTGGACGCTATGGCGCGCATTGCGGGGAGTGATAGCGATGAGTCGCATCCGCGTAGCTGCACGAGTATGTTGCCGAGGGCTGTACATTCGGCGGGACCGGCCACCACGGGGAGCGCAGTCTCGTCGGCAAGCATCTGCATGAGGTGCGAGTTGCGCGAACCGCCGCCTATGACGTGAAGGCGCGACACCTCGGCGGGCGAGAGCTCCTTGAGCCATCCGAGCACCACAGCCACGCGGCGCGCGAGGCTGCGATAGATGACGCGGATATAGTCGGCCGGAGTGACAGGCACTTCGAGATTATGCGCTATGCAATAGTCGTTGATGGCTGTGACCATCGAGGCGGGATTGGCAAACGAGGGGTCGTCGGAGTTAATGATTGTGTCGCACTGCGAGTCGTGACACGAAGCCGCAAGCGCGGAGATGTCGGCGTCGCGCAGACCCAGCTCTTCGCGCACTCGCTCGAAAATCCACAGTCCGCAGATGTTTTTGAGCAGACGTGTGGTGCCGTCGATGCCCCCTTCGTTGGTAAAATTGTATTCCAGAGCCTTGGGCCCGGAATTTGACTTGGCCGACTCGACTCCGAGCAGAGCCCATGTGCCACAACTGAGATAGGCATAGGCATCGTCGGTCGTGGGTATGCCTATGACGGCCGAAGCGGTGTCATGACCGGCGACGGCTATGACTTTAACGTCGTCACCGAGACCCGTATGGCGCATCACCTCGGGAGTGAGAGTGCCGATGACGGTGGCGGGGCTTACCATAGGGCCAAACTTGTCGCGCTCCAGCCCGAGGCTGAGGAGCAGCACGGGGTCAAAGTCGCCGGTGGCGAGATTGAGCATCTGGGAAGTTGAGGCCACGGTAAACTCGGTGACTGCGCGTCCTGTGAGCATATACACGAGCGCGTCGGGCATGAAAAGTATCTTGTCGGCGGCATCGAGCACTTCGGCACCGGTGCGGCGCAGTGTGTCGAGCTGAAAGAGAGTGTTGAAGTCCATAAACTGTATGCCGGTGCGCTCATACAGCTCCTCGCGGCCCATGCGTGAGGCATAATCATCGACAGCACCTGTCGTGTGGGGGTCGCGGTAACAGTAGGGAAGCCCGGCCGGAGTGCCGTCGGCATAGAAATAGGCTACGTCACATCCCCAGGTGTCTATACCGACCGACGTGAGCGACACGCCCTGAGCCTCGAGACGTATGCGTGCCTCACGGAGCGAATTGAGCACTTCCTGATATATCAGCGGCAGATTCCAGAAGAGGTGTCCGCTCATCGGCAGCATGGGATAATGAAAACGTGTGAGCTCGGTCATCTCGACGCGTGAGCCGTCATAGGATGCGAGTACCGACCGGCCGGAAGTGGCTCCAAGGTCGAGAGCAAGATGATATGTCTTATCCATGGATATATTAAAATAAGGTGTCAGAGCCGGGTGAGGAGTATACGACTCTTTTCATGGTTATATTTAAGGTGTGACAAAGTTACAAAAAATATCGCTATCTTTGTAAAAAAATTCTACCGTTACATGAAACCGCCTGCAATATTGTCAGAGCTCCCCGTCGGACGCTATGCTCCGTCGCCAACCGGACGCATGCATCTGGGCAACCTTTATTCAGCCCTGCTCTCATGGCTGTCAGTGCGCTCGCGCGGAGGCCGGTGGGTGCTCCGCATCGAGGACCTCGACCCGCAACGCTCCAAGGCCGAATATGCCCGGCTCATCGAGGACGACCTTGAATGGCTCGGTCTCGACTATGACGAGGGAGGCACAGCCGACACCGGTCCCCGCGGCCCCTACAGCCAGAGCCGCCGCGGAGCTATCTACGAGGAGTATCTCCACCGACTTCACGCGACCGGTTACACCTATCCCTGCACCTGCACGCGGGCCGACATCATGGCCACCCAAGCACCTCATCAGAGCGACGGACGCGTGATATATGGCGGACGATGCCGCCCGGCCGACATGCCTTGCATGACCGAGGCTCCCATCGGAGTGAGACACTCCACCAGGCTCTATGTGCCCGACGAAGAGATAAAGTATACCGACAGAGTCTACGGTCAGCAGAGCGTCAATCTATCACACGAGTGTGGCGACTTCATACTCCGGCGTGCCGACGGAGCGTGGGCCTACCAGCTTGCCGTAGTGGTGGACGACGCCCTTATGGGGGTCAACGAAGTGGTGCGCGGAAGCGACCTGCTGCTCTCAGCGGCACAGCAGGTCTATCTCTACCGTCTGCTCGGACTGACCGCACCGGTTTATGCCCACGTCCCTCTGATATGCAACAGCGAAGGAGTGAGACTGTCTAAACGCGACCGGTCGCTCAACATGGAATATCTGCGCGGACATTTTTCATCACGCGAAATCATCGGCCGACTGGCCCATATGGCCGGACTTATACCCGAGCCGTCACCCTGCACGGCCCGCGAGCTTATCGGCATATTCGACTGGGCGAAAGTGCCACGGACTCCCGAGTACCTCATAGAAACCTCATAACCTGCACGGGAGGGAGATACAAAAGGACAAAAGTTTCAGAAGAAACAAAAGTTTTTTATTATACAGGCTACATAATTTTTCAGCCTAAAAAAATAAAAACTTTTGTTTCTTCTGAAACTTTTGTCCTTTTGTATCTCCCACCCGTGTCTCCTTAGTGTAGGTTATTGCATAGCCTCGAGCAACTGGTCGGCGATAGCGGTCATGCCGGCACGTGACGGATGGCCCGAGATTTTGTCTATATCATGAAGCTGGATATATCTGACCGAATAATGGTCACACACCTCACGGATTGACTGAGTGATGTCATCGCGCAGCTCACTGTTGATTATAAAATATATCTCGGTGCCGGGATAACGGTTTACAGCCTCCGAGAGCAGACGTGCCATAGCCGGACGAAACTCATAAAGCTGCGGCCCCGACAGCGGCTCGGCATAGGAATACTCACCCACCTTGACCCCGGCCCAACTGTCGTTGGTGGCCCCGAATATGAGCAGAATGTCGGGCGAGCCCAGACGGGGCAGACGTGTGATGAACGAACGGTCGGAATAGTCGGCTCCGTTATATCCCGTGTATGACACAGTGGCTCCGCTGTAGGAGTCGTTGACACCGAGTATATACCCCCCACGGCTTATGAACTGCCACCACCAGGTGTGTTTCACATCGCTGACGTCGGTCTTTTTGGGATTGGGACGCGTGTCATACCACACGGCATTACCCACGGGAATATACCCCTCGAAAGTCGAATAGGAGTCACCGAGTATCGACACCACGGGCTTGGCCGCATGACGCGCCTGTGCCGCAACGGGCTGCCCGATAAATAACACACACATCAAAGCGATGGCGAGCTGCAAAAATCGTAATTTAGTCATGGCTGAGAATGAGTCTTATGGTTTTTATCGGCAAAGATAGCGAGATTCTGAGCCAATGACTAACGGTTTTTATACAACTTTCCACACAGTTTGATTTATTTTTCATTAAGAAACATTAAAATTTAAAAATATTTAATTTATAGTTAATTTGCGTTAACACCTTGAGAGATGTAATGTAATATCTTTTAACTTTGGGGAAAGGTACTGCAATCTGCTACAACCAATAGTCTAAACCAATCATTATAATCCAAAAAATCTTAACGCATGAAACAATGTAATGCACTAAGGCTTCTTTTATGCGCGTTAGTCATGTCCATGCTATCTGTAGACTCTTCACAGATATATGCACAGGACAACACCACACAGGCATCGGGAAGACTTATCATGGGGCAAGTCCTCGATGAAGAAGGCGAACCGCTACCTGGTGCGACAGTCCGCATCAAAGGCTCCAAGGGGATAGGAGCCGCCACAACCACCTCGGGCAACGGCACATTCTCTCTACGCTACACAGGCGGCAGCAACCGTCCCGAAATCTCCGTGTCATACATCGGCATGGTGACCAAAGAATTGCCTGTCGACTTCAAGAAAACCATGAAGGTGACTCTCGAGTCGGACGCACTCAAACTCTCGGAAGTGACCGTAGTGGATGACGGCTACAACCGTCTGCCGCGCCGCGACATGGTGGGTGCATACACCACCATCAAGGCCGAAGACATACTTATGCCCGGCATCCAGTCAATAGACCAGATGCTCCAGGGACGTGTGGCCGGCATGATTGTGAGCAACTCTTCAGCTCGTGTGGGAAGCAACCCCTCAATCAAAATACGCGGCACATCGACTATTCTCGGCAACACCGATCCGCTGTGGGTAGTGGACGGTGTGATACAGCCAGACCCAATACATCTTGAAGCGAGCGATATGCTCACCCAGGACATGGCCACGCTGGTGGGCAACCAGGTGTCATGGCTCAACCCGCTTGACATCGAAAACATCACCGTGCTCAAGGACGCATCTGCAACAGCCATCTACGGCTCAAAGGCTTCAAATGGCGTTATTGTCATCACTACAAAAAAAGGCTCCAGCGAACGTATAGCCGTGCGATACTCAGGCAACGTGAGCATACGCGAGAAAAAGGGTTATGAACACTATAACCTCATGAACTCGCTCGAGCGCATACAGTTCTCCAAAGAGGCATATGACGCCGGCGCCCGCTATCAGAGCTCGCCGCTCCCGCAGAAATACACCTACGAGGGACTCATGGAGATGTTCAACAAACGTATGATTACCGAAGCTGAGTTTGCTCAGAACATGCAGCGTCTCGAGACAGTCAACACTGACTGGTTTGACCTGCTGACACGTAACTCGGTGTCCAACAGCCACAACCTCAGTGTGTCTGGCGGTACGGAAAAAATCACCTACAACGCCTCGTTCGGCTACTCCAAAAACAGCGGCACAGAGAAAGGTAACGACAACGACCAGTTCACATCGCGACTCAACGTAGGCATACAGTTCAACAGACGTCTGCGCGTCAATGTCAACATGAACGGCTCCTACCGCAACTCCTATGACTTCTATGGCGTAAGCCCGCAAAATTACGCACTCACCACAAGCCGTGCGCTCCCATGCTTTGAAGAAAACGGCGAACTGGCTTATTACAATACCTATTATAAGTATCCCTACAACGCCAACCAGCTTGAGTATGGCTACAACATACTCAACGAGATGGCCAACACGGCGACCAAAAATATCAACAAGATGTTTTCCGTATCTGCCAACCTTGACTTCAAGATCGCCGACTGGCTCACCTATCAGTTTGTGGGCAGCATACAACAGTCGACCAACACCGGAGAATCATACGCAGGCGAAAACAGCTCGTATATAGAACGCAACTACCGTGGTTATCCTGCCGGAACGGAAGAGTATGGCTCGGCCAAATATAACGCCGCTCTGCTGCCCGTAGGCGGCATGCTCTGTACCAACACTTCGGGAAGCACAAGCTACTCGATGTCACACAAGCTGCAATACTCCCAGACCCTCATGGACAAACACCGTATCAACGCTCTTGCGGGCATTGAGCTACGCTCCATCGAAAACTCCAGCAACTCCAATACCGTGTGGGGATACATCCCCGAACGCGGCCAGATGCTGGTCATACCAACCGCGCCCGGCAACATCGTACCCATCGGCATGTCGCCCCCGGCATGGGGTGTGCTCGAGAGCTTCTACCGATATGGAACGGGATGGAAGAAGTATGACCGTACCGACAACTACCTGTCGGTGTTCGGCGTACTGGCCTACTCGTTCAGAAACACCCACGTAGTCAACGCCAACTTCCGCTGGGACGCCTCCAACCGTTTCGGTCAGGACACCAACCACAAGTTCAACCCCACCTACTCGTTCGGCTACTCATGGCGCATAGCCCAGGAGAGCATCATACAGGACAACGTGTGGTGGCTCAACCAGATGAACCTGCGCGTCACCTACGGCATACAGGGTAATGTGGTCAACTCTGTGAGCCCCGAACTCATAGCGCAATACGGCACAGGCGGTATACTAAATCCCTACAACCAATATTACGCCAAAATCTCAAGCATCCCCAACCCCCTTCTCAACTGGGAAAGCACCAAGAGCTGGAATTTAGGTCTCGACCTACAGCTTTTCAACAAGGTGACACTCAACCTGGAGTATTATACACGTGCGTCAAACATCATTCTCTCGCAGACCATCGCAGAGGAATACGGCATGAAGACCATGCGCCTCAACGGTGGCAAGCTCCACAACCACGGTGTGGAGGTGACAGTCAACTATACACCCATCTCAACCAAGGATTTCGCCTGGACAGTAGGATTCAATGCCTCCAAAAACTGGGACCGCTCCGACAGCCCCGACTCTTTCACACAGGCCAACCAACTGCAGGTATCCAACTACATAGCCGGCAGCTCTGACCGCCCCATCAAGGAGGGCTATCCCCTCAGCTCGTTCTGGTCCTACTCCTTTGCCGGGCTCAACCCCGAGACAGGCTACCCGATGTTTAACTACATCGACTTTGATGGCGACCCCGACAACACCATTGACCCGACGACATTCCTCGTCTACTCGGGTCAGAGAGACGCATACTTCACAGGCGGCTTCAACACCCGCGTGCGCTACAAGAACATATCGCTCGGAGCATCGTTCTCGGCACTGATCGGCTCCAAGAAACGTCTGCCCAACCCATATTCAAGCTTTACTAACGGCAAGATACCCGATCCGCTCGTCAACCTTGACCGCAACCTCAACAACCGCTGGAAACAACCGGGCGACGAAAAGTATACAATCATTCCCGCACTGTGGACATCGACCTCCGAAAACATCAACAAGATGTTGCCCACTGGCACCTCAGCCTCAATCTACGCCATGTGGGCCAACTCGGACGCCATGGTGGCTGACGCATCGTTCCTGCGCTGCAACAACATCACCGCCACATATTATCTGCCGACTTCATGGTGCAACAAGTTTGGAGCACAGAGCCTCAACCTCTCGGCTTCGGTCAACAATATATTTGTCATCGCCAGCAAACGCTGGAACGGCTTTGATCCGGAGCTCAACAACAGTGTGATGCCTCACATGTACTCACTCGGTCTCTCTGTAAGTTTCTAACATCACCCCCACTCCATCTTAACACAAATGAAAATACAATCTTATATCACAACCTTGGCCGCATGTCTCACGGGGCTTGTCATGAGCGGATGCGGTGACTTTCTCGATCCAAAGGCCAAGAGCGAATTCGTGCCAAAAGACGCCACTTCGCTCAACGAGCTGCTGCTGGGCGAAGCCTATCCGCTGAGAAGTTCAAACAACCAGCTCACAAGCTTCATATATCTCTTTGACGACGACCTCACCGCAGCCCCCTACCAGACTCCCCCAGAAGGTTTTGACCCAGAAGCCTACTACATCGCATACACTTGGCAGCCCGACCTCTGGACACGCCTTGACATGGCCAGCACGAAATATGGCGAAAACCAGTATTTCTCCAACTACAAATACATCCTTGGCTGCAACGCCATACTCGACTACATCGGACAGGCCGAGGGTGACACTAAAGAGAATATCGACAATGTCCTGGCCCAGGCCCATGCACTGAGAGGATTCTACTATCTTCAGCTCGTCAACCTGTTTGGCGCACCATATTACAGCGACGGCAACGACACCTACAATCCGGCCGTGTCACTCGGAGTGCCCCTGAAGCTGGCTTCAAACATCGAAGACAAACCCCTGACACGCAGCACCGTCAAGGAAGTCTACGACCTTATAGTGTCAGATCTTACGACAGCCGTCGAACTCTATGAAGGCCTCTCGGCCCAACGCCAGTGGAAAGCCGACTACCGCACGAGCCTCCCCATGGCCCAACTGATACTCTCTCGCACATATCTCTATATGGGCGAATGGGACAAAGCAGCCGAGTATGCCGAAAAGGTGATGAACAACCCGGCCTTCACACTGCTCGACCTCAACACTATCCCTGAAATTGACCCCGCCACATCATCCTGGCCCGTAGCCAACCAAAGGCCCAACTATGTCGACTATCTTAGCTATGCCATATCGCCCGAAGTAATATGGGTCTACAGCTCGGTAGGCGACGCGGCCATGTGGCTCTCCGACGCCAAAACCTCGAATGACGGACGCATCATACACCCCTACTTCATGGCCTCGCCCGAACTCATGACGACATTCGGCGAAAAAGACCTCCGCAAATCGCGCTATGTGGTCACAACCCCGCGATGCATGATCGATGGCAAGAGAATGCCCCAGGCCTTTGGTAAGATGAACATCAACGTCAACAACAACATGTATATCCCCAACGGCGGCATCAACGACTTCGGACGCGCCTTGCGCCTGCCCGAGGCTTACCTCAACTACGCCGAGGCCAAAGCCATGACCGGTGACTCAGGCAGCGCGCTCGACGCTCTCAACACCCTGCGTAAATGTCGCTTCAAGGCCGAGGACTACGAGCCGCTTCAGTCGCTCGCAGGCGAGGAGCTGAAACAGGCCGTGCGCGACGAACGTCGCCGCGAGCTTTGCTTTGAGGGACACAGGTGGTTTGACCTGCGCCGCTGGGGCATGAAGGAAATCAAGCACGTATGGTATCCCGACGCCAACACAACCGAAGAATACACCCTCAAGGCCGGCGACCTCCAGTATATCATGCCCATCCCGACAACCTCACTCGAGCTCAATCCCGAACTCAGCCAGAACCCCAGCGAGAGCGCGCCACGCAATGGCGAGACTGTCTATAATTAACCCAACCATTAAACTGCTAAAGATGAAAAAAGCCTTGTTATATACAACTCTCGGACTGCTCGCCTTCACTGGCTGCAATAACGATGAGGACCCCATTCAGCCTACAGGCAACTACTCGGTGCTGCGATTTGAATTTCCACAGGGCAACAATCCCTTTGACGAAGAAATCAAAGAAATACATGACAAATATGACGTGTATCTGCTCTACAAAGACATCACCGACACCGACCTCAACCGCCAGTGGCAGTCGCTCGGCACAGGCAAACTGCTGACAGGCGACCCGGTGCCCGACGAATACGTACCTTTCTATATAAACTTTATCAAAAACCACGTATTTCAATATCTCAGCCCCGAAGTCGTGCGCGCCGGACTCCCCGTGAAAATCTACATGCTCGAGAATTTCGGCGAGGTAAATACCCCGGGGTCAGGAACAGGCACCGGAACGGGCGGCATAGGCACACCCAACACAAGTATCGTCACCACCAAGACCGACGGATTTGACTACTGGGCCATAAGTTTCAAACGAGAGGGCATTGAGGAAAACGACCCCGACGCAATGCGCCAGGCCCGCTGTCAGTTTATCTATCAGATGATACTGCCGCAATATAAGAGCGGAAAGATTGTGGAGTCGCAGACCATACACGACAAGCTCGACTTTGAGACATCGTTCAGCACAGATGTCGACGACCCCGACTATCGACTCAACCGCGGATTTCCCCATCGCGTAACCAATAATTTCCAGTTATCGACAGGGACCTATTATGCGTCGCAGATACACCCCAGCAACCCGGCCTATCATGTGGATTATGACTACTTCCTCACATGGATACGCATCTGCATGTTCATGTCGCGCGCCGAAATCGAAGAAATGTATGCCGACTATCCCCTCATCCGCGAGATCTACAACGATGTCATCGAATATATGCTCGACACATACCAAATAGACCTCGAAGGCATATACAAGGGCCCTGATAACAACTGATAACAACTGATACCGACAGCTCTGTAGAGTCATGAGAATATTACAATCAGCATTACTCATACTTAATATCCTCGTGTCATGCGCCATACCGGCGCATGGCGAGGGTATTTTGTTTCACGACCTCACGCTGCCAGAGGCCGGAGCCAAGGCAGCCGAAGAAGGCAAACTGGTATTTGTCGACTGCTACACTCCATCGTGCGGGCCATGCAAATATATGGCACGGCACATCTTCCCGATGGATTCGTGCGGAGTGTTCATGAATCCCCGCTTTGTCAGCGTGATGAAAGACCTCGAGGCCGAAGACAACACATATATAGCAAAAAAATATGGTGTACGCATCTATCCGACCTTCCTGCTGCTGCGTCCCGACGGCTCGCTTTATGCCAAGCTCGAGGGTGGAGCCACCAAGCAGGCCGCAAAGTTTATCAAACGCGTGGAGGAAGCTCTCCAACTTGGTGCCATGGAGGAACGCTACGAAGCAGGTGAACGTGACATCAAGCTCCTGACCGACTATGTCAACGCCCTGCATCGTCCCGCACCCGGCAAGGCCCGCGCCGTCATCAGCGATTACATGGTGACCCTCTCGGCCGAAGAGATTGCCGACCCTGACATACTCTGTCTGATAGGTCAGCTTGGCGATATGGACTGCCCAGGATTTGCCCACCTGATGGACAACCGCAAAGGCATAGCGGCCATCGTAGGCCGCATAAGGCTCGGACAAATCTTGACCACTATCCACCGCTCCTACACAGGCCGCCTCAAGATGATGCGCCGCACACCCTCTGACACTGCCTCAGCCTACGAAGCCATCCTCCGGTCGGAAGGTCTGCTCGAGGAATGACAGCTCTCTGACATAAAATATAACAGAGGCCTCGGAAGAAACGTTTCTTCCGAGGCCTCTGTTATATTTTATGTCTGTTAACAAACACCTCACTTGGGCAACTCGAGCCCGCGGAGTATAGCCTGCTTGTTGACCGGCAGCAGATGGTGGTGACGCTCGGGCAGAGTCTTCTTGAGTCCGCGCATCACAGCGTCGACACTCACGAGCGGACGCACCTTGAGCAGCGCGCCGAGCAGCACCATGTTGTAACTCTTGGACGACGACAGCTCAAACGTCGCCTCCATTGCGTCGACCGGCACGACAGTGATGTCGGTGCGGGCGGGAGCATGGTGTATGCTGTAAGGATCATATATGAGTGTGCCCCCGGGCTTGACTTTACACTCAAACTTGTCGAGACTCTGCTGATTGAGTATCACGGCAGTGTCATAACTGTTGAGCACAGGGCTTGAGATGGGCGAGTCGGAGAGGATTACGGTCACATTGGCCGTGCCGCCGCGCTGCTCGGGCCCGTAGGCCGGCATCCAGGTCACTTCCAGATTGTCCATCAGTCCGGCATAAGCCAGTATCTTGCCCATGGAGAGCACGCCCTGTCCGCCGAAGCCGGCTATAATGATTTCTTCTTTCATAGCTCTTTTGATTCAGACGTTTTTGAGATCACCCAGAGGATAGTGCTCAAACATATGTTCGGCCATCCATTCGTTGGCCTTCTCGGGGGTCATCTTCCAGCCCGACACGCATGTCGATACAATCTCGACCACCGAAGTGCCTTTGCCGGCCATGGAGTTTTCAAAAGCCTGTCGTATGGCCTTCTTGGCCTTCTTGACAGCGGGAGCGGTGTGTACGCTCTGGCGTGTCACCAGACAGGTGCCCGGCAACTGGGCCAACAACCGAGAGATGTTGAGCGGATAACCGTTTATGTCTACACGGCGGCCGTAAGGAGTGGTCGATGTCACCATGCCCTCGAGCGTGGTGGGGGCCATCTGACCGCCCGTCATACCATAGATGCCGTTGTTGATGAAGATTATGGCGATATTCTCGCCTCGGTTGGCCGCATGGATAGTCTCGGCGGTGCCTATGGCGGCGAGGTCACCGTCACCCTGATAAGTAAACACCAGGCGCGAGGGATTGAGCCTCTTAACAGCCGACGCCACAGCCGGCGCACGTCCGTGGGCAGCCTCGATCCAGTCAATGTCGATATAGTTGTAGGCCATGACCGCACATCCCACCGGGGCGATGGCTATGGCGATATTCTCGGCACCCATCTCCTCGATGACCTCGGCCACAAGTTTGTGCACCACACCGTGGGAGCAACCCGGGCAATAGTGCATGGTATTATCGTTGAGCAGATGTGGCTTGCATGCCACAACACTGCCGGCCTGAATGATTTCTTCCTTTGTCATAACTCAAACTTTTCTTTAAGCGCGACGAGCACCTCGTCGGGATCCATGACTATGCCGCCCATGCGTCCGAAGTGGTGGACGGGAATGATGCGGTCGAGGCTCAGACGCACATCCTCGATCATCTGGCCGGCGTTGAGCTCAACGACAAGTATGCCCTTGACCTGACGGCTCAGCCGCTTTATCTCCTCGGCCGGATAGGGCCAAAGGGTGATGGGTCGCAGCAGTCCGACCTTGATACCTTGGGCGCGGGCATCCTCCACAGCCTTATGACAGATGCGGGCCACACATCCGAAGGCCACGATAAGATACTCGGCATCATCGGTGAAATGCTCCTCGGCACGGGTCTCGTTCTGCTCGATGAGGCGATATTTTTCCTGAAGATGCAGATTGTGCTCCTCCATAGCCTGCGGCACGAGCTCAAGTGTAGTCATGATGTTGGGTTTGCGTCCGCCGGTGCGTCCGGTGACAGCCCATGGACACTGGCGGGCTATCTCCTCGTCGGTGCGTCGCGGACGCGGAGCCGGGAGCTTGACACGCTCCATCATCTGGCCCACCACGCCGTCGGCGAGCATCATCACGGGGTTGCGGTATTTGTAAGCCAGCTCAAAACCGAGTCCTACAAAATCAGCCATCTCCTGCACCGAAGCCGGTGCGAGCACTATCATATGATAGTCGCCATGACCGCCGCCCTTGCAGGCCTGAAAATAGTCGCTCTGCGAGGGTTGTATGGTGCCCAGTCCGGGGCCACCGCGCATGCAGTTGATTATGAGTGCGGGCAGCTCGCCGGCGGCTATATAGGATATGCCTTCCTGCTTGAGACTGACGCCCGGGCTTGACGATGAGGTCATACAGGCTTTGCCGGTGGCGGCTCCGCCATATACCATATTAATGGCTGCGATTTCGCTCTCGGCCTGCATCACAACCATGCCGGTGGTCTCCCAGGGCATGAGTTCTTCGAGGGTCTCGAGTATTTCGCTCTGCGGCGTGATGGGATAGCCGAAATAGCCGTCCACGCCATAGCGCACGGCCGCATGGGCTATCGCCTCGTTGCCTTTCATCAATGTTACTTCTTCTTCCATATCGCGTCGTATGGGGTTTTGGGGATGGGGGATGAGGTTATGATTTCTCAACTACGCGATACACCGTGATGCACCCGTCGGGACAGACGGTCGCACATGCGGCACATCCTATGCAGGCCTCAGGCTCGACATCGGTAGCATAGTGATAGCCCCGGTCATTGACATCCTTGGTCTGCAGCTTGAGCACATTGCACGGACACGCCACCACACAAAGGTCGCAACCCTTGCATCTCTCGCGGTCTATGTCCACTGCACCTGATATTCTTGCCATAGTTATAGTGTTTCAGCGTTGTGATTGCAGGAATGTCGTCGGTGATGAATGTCCTTAAAATCGCAACCTTAATTTATGTTATACAACACAAATATACGCAAAATTCCTCTTACGCATGTAAGTTTAATGGAAATTTAACCATTGGCACAATTTTCAGGCCCTTGCGCAAATATTATAATAAGTTATGCAATAGAATGTTGGAGCCATACAGAAGTCAGAGCCCCTTGGCAAATGTGAAAATTTGTTTATCAAGGTTACTGTTTGCCACATGCAGCCTTATACCCTCGGTCGATGGACGCGACCACACTTCGCTTATATCAAACGACGCATAATAGGCGCGGTCATGATTGTCGACATCTCCGTCGATAACATGCACAAGATACACCTCGGGCCACGCCGAATTGAGCGTAGCAGGGTCGGCCGCAAGGCAGAATATGCGGGGCTCGGCCGAATAGGTAAGCCGGACATGCACATTGAGGTATGGACCTGTGCGCCACGCGCTGTACACATACACCTTGTCCTTGTCCCAGGCATCATACTCGTCGCGCCATTCGGCAGTGATGGCCGACTGAGTGACCACACGTCCGCCAAGCAGCGTCACAGGGCCCGAGACATAAGCCTGATTCCCTTCGGGTATATAACTGATAAGCAGACGTGTACCGGCCTCTATATCATCTGAGGCAAGAGTCGATTGAGCCGTAAGAGTTATCTCTGGCGAATCGTCCATCTTCTGAAACGTGAAAGTCGCACGCTCGCCGACATTTCCGGAAAAAGTGACCAGGTCGGTACACGTCATCTTTACCGGCCCGTCAACGCCATCCTCTCCACACGAACAGAGCGAAAGCAACACGACAGCCGATGCTGCCAGACGATATTTGATAGCTGATGATAAAATAATCATTTACTGGAAATTTTATAAAACTATTCGTCCGTCAGCCATATGCACCACACGGTCAGAATTACCCGCCAGCGACTCATCGTGAGTCACAATGATAAAAGTCTTGCCCGTCGACTCCCGCAACTGAAAAAACAACCGGTAGAGCTCCTCGCGGTTATGCGAATCAAGGCTTCCCGAAGGCTCGTCAGCCAGAATGACGCGCGCATCATTGACAAGAGCGCGGGCCACCGCCGCACGCTGGCGTTCACCCCCCGAAAGCTGATTGGGGCGATGCTCCAGACGGTTGCCCAGACCGAGAGTTTCGAGCAGACCGGCAGCCTTGGCCATGGCCTCCTTGCGACCCATGCCCCCTATCATAGCCGGCATGGCCACATTTTCAGCCATAGTAAACTCGGGCAACAACTGATGAAACTGAAACACAAATCCCATATTACGGTTGCGGAATGCCGCGAGCCGTCCCTCCTTCATCGTAACGATGTCAGTGCCGTCATACAACACTTTACCGCTGTCGGGAGACTCAAGCGAACCGATTATCTGCAACAATGTAGTCTTGCCCGCACCGCTCGGACCGACGATAGAGAGAAACTCCCCGTCGGCAATAGTCAGGCTCACATCATTCAGCACTTTAAGCCCGTCGTAGCTCTTATTAATATTACAGACTTCAATCATAAGACTCCGCTACGCGGAAGGTTATAAGGTTATGAGGTTATGAGGTTATTTTCCGCTTCGCGGAAGGTTTTGAGGTTATAAGGGTTAGAGGTCGAAGTTTTTTTGAATTATCAGAGAATACCCCCCATAACCCTCCGCGCAGCGGAAAATAACCTTATAACCTCATAACCTTATAACCTTCCGCGTAGCGGAATTAAATAGATAAGCGTCTCAGAGTGTCAACAAGTTCGCGCTTGACAGGCTTGTCATTCTTGATAGCCTTGGAGAAAGGCACATAAGTGATTTCATCGTTGCGGACACCGATCATCACATTGCGCTGATCCTCGAGCAGAGCATCTATGGCCGCCGCACCCATGCGCGAAGCAAGGATACGGTCATAGGCAGTAGGCGAACCACCGCGCTGCAGGTGACCGAGTATCGACACTCGCACGTCATAGCCGGGATACTCATTCTTGACACGTTCGGCAAGACCCATTGCTCCGCCGGTCACAGGGCTCTCGGCCACAAGCACTATCGACGAATTTTTACTCTTGCGGAAACCATGCTCTATAAGCTCGGCCAACTGGTCGACCTCAGTCGAAATCTCCGGGATAATCGCAGCCTCCGCACCCGAAGCGATGGCTCCGTTGAGAGCGAGAAAACCGGCGTCGCGACCCATGACCTCGATAAAAAACAGCCGCTCGTGACTGGTAGCCGTGTCGCGTATCTTGTCGACACACTCCATGATGGTGTTGAGCGCAGTGTCATAACCTATGGTCGAGTCAGTGCCGTAGAGGTCATTGTCGATGGTGCCGGGCAGACCGATGATAGGGATATTGAACTCGTTGGCAAATATGCGTGCGCCCGTGAGCGAGCCGTCGCCGCCTATGACCACCAGCGCGTCGATTTCCTGACGCTTGAGATTGTCATAAGCCAACTGACGCCCCTCGGGCGTGGTAAATTCCTTACAGCGGGCAGTCTTGAGTATAGTGCCGCCGGCCTGAATGATGTTTGACACATTCTGAGTCTTGAACTCAACTATTTCGTCGGTAATCAGACCCTTGTATCCGCGATAGATGCCTTTGACTTTAAGACCGCCATAGATGGCCGCACGGGTCACCGCGCGGATGGCTGCATTCATTCCGGGGGCGTCACCTCCTGAGGTGAGTATGCCCACACATTTAATTGCTGACATAATAATCTCTATATATAATTTTAGTCTCGCAAGCCCAACTCAAGTGTTATATCTTTTTACCTTTTCTTACCTATTTTATAACTTTCAAAATTTGAGCCTGTGAAAGTTTTATTTAAGCCACAAATTTAACCAAAACTTTTCATACTTTCAGCCGCGCGGGCGAAAAAATATGCCATTTATAAAACTTAACATTTATATACACAAGTTTGGTCGGCATATTGTTGGTGGATTACGGAATTTTTTCCTTAATTTTGCGACGATTATATATTGTATATAGAAAAATCAACCATAAATCAATAATACTAAACAATGGACATTTCGCATATCGAACACGTCGGCATCGCTGTCCCCAACCTGGAGGAAGCCATCGCATTTTATGAAAACACTCTCGGCATCAAGTGCTTTGCCATAGAGGAAGTAGAAGATCAGAAGGTGCGTACAGCATTCTTCCGCATCGGTCAGACAAAGATCGAGCTTCTTGAGGGCACAGCTCCCGAGAGCGCGATCAGCAAGTTTATCGCCAACAACGGCGGCCGCGGCGGCATCCAGCACATCGCACTTGCCATCGAGGACGGCGTAGCCAACGCTCTTGCCGAAGTTGAGGAGAAAGGCTGCAAGCTCATCGACAAGGCTCCACGCAAGGGTGCCGAGGGCCTCAACATAGCTTTCCTTCACCCCAAATCGACCTGCGGCACGCTCATTGAGCTTTGCGAGGGCCCCAAAAAATAAAATTTAAAATCCAAAATGTAAAATTTAAAATTTAGAATTTTATATCATCACCCTTGCGGCCTCTCTGCGGCCGCGGTGATTTTACGTTTTAAATTTTAAATTTTAATTTCTAAAACTATATTATGAGCAATCAGCTTGAAAAAGTAAAAGAGCTTATCGCCTTGCGCGAGGAGGCTCGTCTGGGCGGTGGCGAGAAAGCCATCCAGAAGCAGCACGAACGTGGCAAGTATACTGCCCGCGAGCGTATCGCACAGCTACTCGACGAGGGCTCCTTTGAGGAAATCGACATGTTTGTGCGTCACCGTTGCCACAACTTCGGTCAGGAGAAGAAGAGCTATCTCGGCGACGGCGTTGTCACCGGCTACGGCACCATCGACGGACGTCTCGTCTATGTGTTCGCACAGGACTTCACCGTCTTTGGCGGCTCGCTCAGCGAGACCATGGCTCTCAAGATATGCAAGATTATGGATATGGCCATGAAGATGGGTGCCCCCGTCATCGGCCTCAACGACTCGGGCGGCGCACGCATCCAGGAGGGCATCAACGCTCTCGCAGGCTATGCCGAGATATTCCAGCGCAACATCCTTGCATCGGGTGTGATTCCCCAGATTTCGGGTATCCTCGGCCCCTGCGCCGGCGGTGCCGTATACTCCCCCGCGCTCACCGACTTCACCATCATGACCAAGGGCATTTCCTACATGTTCCTCACAGGTCCCAAGGTAGTCAAGACCGTCACCGGTGAGGATGTTACCCAGGAGGCTCTCGGCGGTGCCGAAGTACACTCACAGAAGAGCGGCGTGGCCCACTTCGCAGCCGAGGACGGCGAGGAGACTCTCGCTATCATCCGCAAGCTCTTCAGCTTCATCCCCCAGAACAACCTCGAAGAGCCGCCGTTGGTGGAGTGCAACGACCCCATCGACCGTCTCGAGGATTCGCTCAACGAGATTATTCCCGACTCGGCCAACCGTCCATACGACATGTATGAGGTCATCGGTGCCATCATCGACAACGGTGAGTTCCTCGAGATACAGCGCGACTACGCCAAGAATATCATCATCGGCTTTGCCCGCTTCAACGGCCAGGCCGTCGGCATCGTGGCCAACCAGCCCAAATATCTCGCCGGTGTGCTCGACAGCAACGCATCGCGCAAGGGCGCGCGCTTCGTACGCTTCTGCGACGCCTTCAACATCCCCCTCGTGACCCTCGTCGACGTTCCCGGCTTCCTCCCCGGCACAGGCCAGGAATACAACGGCGTGATCCTCCACGGAGCCAAGCTGCTCTATGCCTACGGCGAAGCCACCGTGCCCAAGGTCACCGTCACACTCCGCAAGAGCTACGGCGGCAGCCACATCGTGATGTCGTGCAAGCAGCTCCGCGGCGACATGAACTACGCTTGGCCCACCGCCGAGATTGCCGTGATGGGTGGCGCAGGTGCCGTCGAGGTGCTCTATGCCAAGGAGGCCAAGGCTTCCGACGACCCCGCCAAGGTGCTCAGGGAGAAGGAAGAGGAATACAACAAGCTGTTCTGCAACCCCTACAATGCAGCTCGCTACGGCTACATCGACGACGTCATCGAGCCGCGCAACACCCGCTTCCGCATCATCCGCGCTCTCCAGCAGCTTGCCACCAAGAAAGTGGTCAACCCTGCCAAGAAACACGGTAACATACCCCTCTAAGACACCGTTTCACAGATATGAAAAAGAGAATATTAACCCTCTTGGTGGTCGCTCTCGCCGGCGTCATCGCCATCTCGGCCCAGGGGCGTCGCGGCCTCAGGATCAACGAGGTGATGATTGTCAACGACTCCACCAGCGTGGTCGACGACTTCGGTCAGTACTCAGCCTGGGTCGAGCTCTTCAACTCCACCTTCGGCCCGCTTGAGATCTCAAGCGTGTTTCTGACCAACGACCCCGCATGCCCCACTCTCTATCCGGTGCCCCTCGGTGACGTAAACACCGAGATTCCCACCCGTCAGCACATACTTTTCTGGGCCGACGGACAGCCCAACAAAGGCACATTCCACACTTCGTTCACCTTCACTCCCGGCCAGGACAACTATATCGCCATCTATGATGCCGACGGCAAGTCGCTCATCGATGAGATTACAGTGCCCGCGTCGCTAAAGCCCGGCCAGACCTACGCCCGCAAGATTGACGGCGAAGGCGGCACAGGCAACCCCGACGCATGGGAAGTGCGCGACGGCTCTGACGCCAAATACATCACTCCCTCGAGCAACAACATCATCAAGAGCACCAACTCCAAGGTGGATATGTTTGCCGAGCAGGACGCCCGTGGCGGCGGCATGGCTGTAATGGCCATGTGTATCGTATTCTCGGCTCTGCTCGTGCTGGCCACATGCTTCTACATCATCAGCCGCATCGGAGCCACCATGTCGGCCCGCCGCAAGGAGAAAGCTCTGGCCGAGACCCGTCCCGACACAGTGTCCGAAGGTCACACCGAGCATGACTCGGGCGAGGAAATCGCAGCCATCGCCATGGCTCTTCATGACCACCTCGACGCTCACGACCGCGAGAGCACAATCCTCACCATCAACAAGGTGCGTCGTGCCTACTCGCCATGGAGCTCTAAAATCTACTCACTGCGCGAGCTTCCGCGCCGTTAATCATCACCCCTCAATCTCTATTCATTAGCATCAAATCATGAAAGAATACAAGTATCGCATCAACGGCAACCTCTACACGGTGAAAGTGGGCGACATAGACAACAATCTCGCCAAGGTGGAAGTGAACGGTGTCCCCTACAAGGTTGAGCTCGAAAAGACCGACAAGCCCGTCACCATCGTGACCAAGCCCCGTCCGTCAGCCGCACCTCGCACCGACTCCGGCGCAAAGGTCATCGCCAAGCCCCAGGCTGCTCCCGTCGGAGGCTATCAGGTCAAGGCCCCACTCCCCGGTGTGGTCGTAGGCCTGAATGTAAAGGTTGGCGACACCGTAAAAGCTGCCGACACCGTAGTAATGCTCGAAGCCATGAAGATGGAAAACGCCATCCACGCCGGCCGCGACGGCAAGGTGGCTTCCATAGCCGTGTCCGTGGGCGACTCGGTGCTCGACGGTGCCGTTCTCATTACTCTCGAATAATCTCTTAACTGCATGTAATTATGACTTTTGGAGATTTCATTATGCAGAACCTTCAGGAGTTTTGGCACCTGACTGGTTTCTATAACGCCACATGGGAGCATCTCGTGATGCTTGTCGTGGGTCTGTTCTTCATATGGCTCGCCATCAAGAAGAACTTCGAGCCCATGCTCCTCGTGCCCATCGGCTTCGGTATACTCATCGGCAACATCCCCTTCAACACCACCGCCGGACTCGAAATCGGCATCTATGAGGAGGGCTCCGTGCTCAACATCCTCTACAACGGTGTGAGCGCAGGATGGTATCCGCCGCTGATATTCCTCGGCATCGGTGCCATGACCGACTTCTCGGCCCTGATCGCCAACCCCAAACTCATGCTCATCGGTGCGGCCGCTCAGTTTGGCATCTTCGGTGCCTACATGGTGGCCCTCCTGCTCGGCTTTGCCCCCGACCAGGCCGGCGCGATAGCCATCATCGGCGGTGCCGACGGCCCCACGGCCATCTTCCTGTCGTCCAAGCTCGCGCCTAACCTCATGGGTGCCATCGCCGTGTCGGCCTACTCCTACATGGCCCTCGTGCCCGTGATACAGCCGCCGCTCATGCGACTCTTCACCACCAAAAACGAGCGTCTCATCAAGATGAAGCCCGCACGTGCAGTGTCGCAGAACGAGAAGATTATCTTCCCCATCGTCGGCATGATACTCACATGCTTCGTAGTGCCATCGGGCATACCCCTCCTTGGCATGCTCTTCTTCGGCAACCTGCTCCGCGAGTGTGGCGTCACCAACCGTCTTGCCAAGACTGCAAGCAATGCCCTCACCGACATTGTGACCATACTCCTCGGCATGACTGTCGGCGCGTCCACCCAGGCCTCCGAATTCCTCACCTCCGAGACCATCCGCATCTTCCTTCTCGGATTCATGGCCTTCGTGATTGCCTCGACAAGCGGTGTGCTCTTCGTCAAGCTCTTCAATCTCTTTTTGCCCGCCAACAAGAAGATCAACCCCCTCATCGGCAACGCCGGAGTTTCGGCCGTGCCAATGTCGGCCCGTATCTCCAACAATCTCGGTCTCGAGTATGACCCCTCCAACTATCTGCTCATGCACGCCATGGGCCCCAACGTAGCCGGCGTGATCGGCTCGGCTGTTGCTGCTGGTGTCCTCCTCGGATTCCTGGCATAAAAGAGCCTTCCTACAGGGTGTTGCGTCGGTTGATGACTAACGGGCGCAACACCCATTCTTATTTTTCCAACATTTTTAAGAACTTTACACAACTGTTTAGCGTTTTAATACCAGATACATCGTTCTTTGCACTTGACCCTTTAAATAAAGTTCATCACCCCCCCGATATCCCTTACAAGGTGATTTGGGTTACATCTTTTTCTACCCCCTCACGGCCATTAAGTAAAGACGTGCATAGCCCCCCCCTCACTTAATCAATGGATGATATGGTAACAAAGAAAGTAATACAGACGCTCTACCGTCAGTTCAAGAAGCCGCCAAAAAGCCCCGACGAACTCAACATCGGCCACCTCTTTGACTATGCTCTCGATAATCACGGCATATTTATCGACGAGGAAAACATCTACATCGGCAGCGTCGAGCCCTCATCGCCGTTTGCATCCATAGCACTCAAACGCATCCATGAGATTGTGGAGTTTGAGACAGTCATAGCTATCGTACTCCCGGCGGCCATAGTGTTTCTCAACAAAGAAGACTCCGAAGTCAACATCCACCTTCGCCTTGAGGACGACAGACCATCCATGTGGCAACGCTTACGCGAAGCGATTGCCAATTAAGGACAGTATAATTTTAAAACCTCACAGTATTAGTAAGAGTGTCAGGCATTGACAAGAGCGAGACCCTTAGAGGGTGATTCTTCGCAAATGTTAAGCCAAAGTGGATCAATTTTAATTTAGAGGCTGTTTAAACACGACTCATGACATTGATTTGTTGTGAAACACACCTCTTATTCCCAATTCTAACCTCATTCTAACCTCCCCACCCCAAAAACACGTGTTTTCTGAAACTTTCGACCGCACGGCACGTCTCATAGGCAATGAAGCGTTGGATCGTATGTCACAGGCCCGCGTCATCCTATTTGGCGTCGGGGGCGTCGGTTCATGGGCCGCCGAGACACTCGTGCGCACAGGTATCGCACGTCTCACCATCGTGGACGCCGACCGCGTGGCCGAGTCAAATATCAACCGTCAGCTTCCGGCACTGACATCGACCGTCGGACAGGTCAAGGTCGACGTGCTAAGGCAACGTCTGCTCGACATCAATCCTCAGGCCGAAATCACCGCCGTCCACGGCCTGTATAACGCCGACACAGCCTCGTCATGGCAGCTCGGCGACTACGACTACATCATCGACGCCATCGACTCGCTGGCCGACAAAGCCCTGCTCATACTCAACGCCACCCAAGCCATGCGCGGCGGCCACACCCGGTTTTATTCATCAATGGGAGCAGCCCTCAAGATTGACCCCTCACGCATCGCTGTTGCCGAGTTCTGGAAAGTCAAAGGATGTCCGCTCGCAGCCGCCCTACGACGCAAATTTAAAAAGTCGGGCATATTCCCAGCCCACAAATTCAAGTGTGTCTATTCCGACGAGCTCATCCCCAACCATCCCGGTTACGAGCCCCCTGCAACTCCGACCCACACCACAGCCCCGATGACATTCAACAAAGTCGCCACCAACGGCTCACTGATGCACATCACAGCCATCTTCGGCATAACCCTCGCCTCGCTCGTCATACAGGATATAAGTAAACAATAAGAGGGTTTGCAGAACTTATGATTTAATCAGTTACCGCCAGGAAAGGCCCGTAGGGCCTGTGCGAGTTTAGGCCATGGCAAGCATCCGCGCAAGCGGTGCGCAGCCATGGTACAGAACAATTATCCACAGAATGTGCCGCGTAGCGGTACAACAATACAAGCGTATCAAAACGTTAAGTCGCAGTGAATTACCTTCATGACACTTTGTAGCACCGCTACGCGGCGCATCGTTTATATCTGTCTTTATACCATGGCTGCGCACCGCTTACGCGGGTGCTTGCCATGGCCTAAACTCGCACAGGCCCTACGGGCCTTTCCTGGCTACAACAGTCTACAAATTATCTGCTTTCGGGTGTTTTGCCCCCCTCTAAGTAACACCCTCATAATATTAAAGGACTCAAAAGCTCCATTGGCTTTTGAGTCCTTTATGATTGCTTACGAAACAAATTCCTTATCGTGTGCCTCCGAATACCCACACAGGCTCTGTGAACACATAGAGTCCGTCACCGTAGGCTGCGCGCACATTGGGGTTGGACGACACGCCCGAGTTGCCATAGGGCAGACGCAGCGGCCAGCGGTTGGACGAACCGTTGACATTCTTGGGATTGGTCATGACCACATACTCCTTGCCCAGAGCCTTGCAGCGGCGCAGGTCATTGTAAGTCTCGGCCTGCTCGTCGCGACACTGCGAGAGATACTTCTGCACCATCACCTCGCCCACCGCGTCGGCCGACAGGCGCGACGAGAGCGAAGCCACATAGTCGGCGGCGGTCATGCCGATTGTGCCGAATGAACGCGAGTCGGCAAAACTTGCCTCGACGGCATCGGTCAGTGCGTCGGTACAGTCGTCGCCATTGCGTGCCTGAAGCTCGGCTATGATAAAGTTGACCTCGGCGAGCGACACGATGTGGGTCGTGGCCGCAGGATAGAGCGGATAGTCACTCGCCATATTATAGGCTATCCATCTTGGCGCGCTCAGATCCCATGCGCCCGAAGCCGTAGCCTGTGACTCATCGCCGGGAGTGCCACACACGGGAGCATAATAATCAGGGTCGGAAGGGTCGAGAGCATCACCCGCGCTATAATAATATATGTATATATTCTCGCGGGGGTCCTGACGCTCCTTAAGCAGCGACTGCACGGTGGTCGAGCACGCGCAATAGTCGCGGCTATACTGGAAAGCCGGCCAGGGCGACATCAGCGACTCGGTGCCGTCATAAATGTCGAGCGTCATACCCTCAAATCCCGCGGCAAGCGCGGCCTTGGCCTCGGCGAGAGCCTCGGCGGCAGCATTGGTGTCGCGCACAGTCATGTGGAGCTTATAGCGGGCCTTGACAGCATGAGCCGCAGCGAGCCACGCGGCATTATCGTTGCCATAAAGTATGTCCTGCTCGCCCACATTGGCCATACCCTCGGCCTGAGCGTCGGTGAGATTGGCTATGGCACTGTCGAGAAGAGTGAATATGTAGTCATACACATCCTTCTGCGCATCGAGTTTAGGCTGCTTGAGCGCGCCGCCCTGCAGAGCCTCCGAGCAAGGGATGTCACCGTGCATATCGGTGAGTATACCCCAGTTGACAGCAGCAAGCACCTGAGCCATACCCAGGAGGTCTTTCTGACCCTCATTGAGTCCGCCCTCGCCACACTTGGCCATGATATATTTGAGATTGAGAAGATTGGCATAGGTGCTGTTCCACACGTTATTGAATGTCGATGACCCGGCCACTTCCGAAATCTGTCTCAGCTCGGCATTCTTCAACTGGTTATTACCCGTACCGAATATCTGCTCATTATACACCGAAGTATAATAGGCATAGTCACCGCTCGCGGTCGAAAAACCGGTCGAAGTGATGGCATCCGTAATCATCAGTCGGCCATTGATGACACTGACCGGCGGATTGCCATAATCAGTGTTGATGCGGTCCATCTCATCCTCCGAGCACGAAGCAAAAAGCAGAGCCACGGCAGGAATCAGTCTGTATAATTTCATAATTGTTATAGCGATTTTATAAATTATATATTATCAACCAATTACTAATTATTAATTACTAATTGCTAATTGATCAAAAGGTGAGCTTGAGGCCTCCGCCAAACGATGCTGTGTTGGGCAGCGAGAAACGCTCGAAATAACCGCCGGCATTGTTGTTGCCCACCGACGACTCGGGGTCGAAATCGTTCATCTTGGCCCACACAAGCACATTGCGTGCAAAACCGTAGACACTGATGTCAAACACTCCCAGACGGGGCAACTGATAAGTCAGCGTGACATCGCGCAGCTTGACAAAATCAGTGTCGACAATCATCGACTCCGAGCAGTCATAATAAATCTGGTTCCAACTGAAGCGGTCTACGTCATGCTCCACATACTGGCCCGTCTCATAGTCGATGCCGCTGACATGGAGAGGCATATCGCGGTCGGTCGACTCGGTGGTCGCGCCAAACATCTGCATGGTGCCATAAGTGCCGTGATACATCTGTCCGCCCTTCTGCCAGCTCCAGGTGGAGGAGAGATTGAAACGCTTGTAACGTATATTGGTGCTCCAGCCCATATTGAAGTCGGGGGTACACTTGCCGATCACGGTCGACTCACCCGAAGTCATCGGCATGCCGTCCGAATCAAGAAGCATCAGACCGGTGGCCTCGTCGCGCATGAACGATTTGCCGAAGATTACCGGATAGGCATAACCCGTATAGGCACGCACCTGAGGCTCCACAAAACCGCCGAGCATGATATTGTCTACGCCGGGAGCGAGCTCCTTGACCATCGACTCATACTTCGTCCAGTTCAGACCGAGGTCTATGTCAAAATCCTTGGAGGTATAGGCAGTGACCGAAGCATTGATTTCGTGAGTGTTGGTAGTGATGCGTCCGCCGTTCGACACGATGCTCTGATAGCCGGTCGAGCCGTCCATGGGTATCTCGAATATCTGGTCGCGCACATCCTGATAGGAGTAGGTATACTCCAGCTTCACGCGGTCATCCCAGAAACGCAGGTCGAGACCCACCTCATAGTTCTTGGTGGTCTGAGGCTTGAGCGCGGGGTCATACTCCTTCCAATAGGGCACAAACGATGTCTGCCCCTTGATGGGATAGTTGACAGGATAGAAACCATAGAATCCGCTTCCATAGGTCGGAGTGTAGGCAAAGTTGTTTAGATATGTGCCGGCCTGGCCTACCTCGGCATACGATGTGCGCAGCTTGCCGAAGGTCAGTACACGGTTGCCCTTAAGAGCCTCAAGCTCGGTGAAAACCCACGCGAGCGACACCGAAGGATAGAAGAACGAGCGGTTGCCGTTGGGCATCGTCGACACCCAGTCGTTACGGCCGGTCACATTGAAGAAGAGCATGTCGCGCCACGAAGCCGAGGCGTTGAAGAAGAGACCCACAGTGCGATCCTGTGAGGGTGCCTCGTAGCCATAGGTGAACGATGCGCAGTTGCCGATGGTCGGCTGGCCGTAAAACGCGAGTCCCGAACCGATATAGTCCGTAGCGGTGAGATGGTCGTTGTTGACCTCATTGCCGAGCATGAGACCGAGAGTCCACTCGCGGTCGGCACCGAGCTCGGCGGTAAAGTTGGCCGTGATGAGGTTGTTGAATATCTGGCGTGTATAGCTCTCGTTCTCTATATAACCCGAGGAATTGCCGGCCGAGCCCACCTCCTGTATGTTGGAGTAGCGTGAGGTATAGGCGTCGATGCCGAGCTGCTCCTTGATCACGAGGTCAAGATTGTCGCCCCAGTTGATGGCGGGACGATACTCCACATAGGCGTTGCCGAAGAATCGCTGTGTCGACTGTGTGTAGGCATTGTTCTCGGCCCACCAGTAGGGGTTGTTGAAAGTGGTGGAGCGAAACGAGATCTGCTGCGAGGGATTGCCCGGCACTGACGAGGGGATCCCCTTGAGGTCATACTCCGCCGGAGCCGAGTAGACCACGTTGACTATACCCGAGTTGGCCTGCGGAGCCGTGCGGATATTGGTGTGCACATAGTTGGCGGTAAATCCGAGCTTCCACTCGTTGTTGATGTGCCAGTCGAGCGCGCCGCGTGCGCCCCAGCGGTCGAGGCCTGTGTTGCGCACCACGCCCTCCTGGTGAGAGTTGTTCAGACCGAAGGCATACGAGGTGCGGTCGGTGCGCTGCGAGATGGAGAAGTTGGCGTTTTCGGTAAATCCGTTTGAGAAGAAGTCGCCCGTATTGTCATAAATCTGCGGGGTAGTCCATCCGTCCAGACCGGCCTGGGCACGTTTGGGGTTGTAATACATTCCCTCGTGCTTGCCATAGAGGCGGGTATACTGGTTGTCGGTATTGCCGCCATATCGGGCATCGTTGGGAAGCTCTGAGATCTTCGGACCCCATGTCATTGAAGCGGTGGGGTCATAGACACCCCCCATACCCTGGGCATACACGTCCTGATGCTTGAATTTGCGCGACACGCGCTCCGAAGCGAGGTCGGTCGACACGGTGATGACCGGCTTGGACGACGAGAGTCCCGAGCCGCGCTTGGTGGTGATGACAATCACACCGTTGGTGGCGCGTATGCCGTAGAGGGCGGCAGCGGCCTGGCCCTTGAGCACGTTGATCGACTCGATGTCGTCGGGGTTGATGTCGATGGAGCGGTCGGCATAGCTTGCGTTGCTCACCATGGAGTTGGCCGTCTGCACCACGTCGGGGGTCGACTCTACGGGCATGCCGTCGATTACATAGAGCGGGGCGTTATTGCCCGAGAATGAGCGGACACCGCGTATAGTGATGTTGCTCGACGCGCCGGGAGCACCCGACGAGGGACGTATCTCTACGCCCGAGAGTTTGCCCTGCATCGCGCTCGAGAGCGACGTGGTGCCTGAGGTGTTGAGGTCCTCGGCCTTGAGGTCCTGCACGGCATATCCGAGACCCTTGCGGTCGCGCTTCATGCCGAAGGCGGTCACCACCACCTCGTCGAGCGAGGTGTCGCTCTGGAGTGTCACCACCATCTCCTTGTCGGGTGTGATGTCAAACTCCTGTGGTTTCATGCCCACATAGGAGACAAGGATTTTCTTCACTGACTCGGGAAGTGTGATGTCAAACACTCCGTTGATGTCGGTAGTTACTCCGATGTTGGTCCCTACTCCCATCACGGTAGCACCGACCAGAGGGTCGGTCCCGTTGTAAACACCAAACACTATGCCCCTGACTGTGCGGTTCTGTGCCGACAGAGACAGGCTCATAGTGATGGCTGCCACAAGTAGAAGAACGATTCTTTTCATACTTGATTAAAATAAATAACGGTTAAATAATAGATTGTGATATGTTGTAATCCTATTCTTATAAGCCGTCTCCCGATGGCCCGAAATACATATACTCATATGTATATAAGGCGCATTATCGGAAGTTAGGTAAACCGAAAAGGCGCATTATCCGCACGTGAAAATTATATAATCTTCACTCAAAATAGCTTTCATAATTTTATGCTTGTTTACAGCTTTAACTCATGGCATTATGTCAGCCGCAAAATATATTATGCAGTATTTTTGCAAGTAAAATAACACATATTTAACATTTCTTCACACAACATCCTTTAAAGTCAGCTTAAAAAGTGTTACTTTTGCGCTGTAATTTTTAAGAAAATGCAATTCTTAGCCAAAGGTACAATATAAATTTCCATAAGAGTTTCACCAACTTCCGATAATGCGCCTTATCGACATATGCCCATATGAGATCAGGCCATCGGGAGGACGGCTTATATACGACAACACCATTATCAAACTATAATTAATCTAAATCTCAAGTATGAAAAAACTGTTTCTTCTACTTGTTACCATCTTCGCGATAAGCGTCACCGCTTTGGCCCAGAGCCAGAGAGTAACAGGCATCGTGTTTGGTGAAGACAGCGGTGAACCCTTGGTGGGTGCTACCGTAATGGGTGTCGGCACCCAGACAGGTACAGTCACAAACATCGACGGCGTCTTCGACATGCTCCTCCCCGAGTCGGTCAAGAAGATCTCCGTTTCCTACGTGGGCATGCGCACACAGGAGTTTGACATCACCCCCGGCTCACAGATGGTCATCAACCTCGTGAGTGACAACAAACTCGACGAAGTAATCGCTGTAGCATTCGGTACAGCTAAAAAATCAGCCTTTACCGGTTCGGCTTCAGTAGTAAGTGCCGAAGAGCTTAACAAACGTGTCGCCACCAACGTGGCCGAAGCTCTTGTCGGTACAGTCCCCGGCCTCCAGATGCGTGGCTCGAGCGGCGCACCAGGCTCTAACGACGGAAAAATCAACATCCGCGGTATCGCCTCGCTCTATGCCGAGACCGATCCCCTCGTGATTGTAGACGGTTCTCCCTACACAGCCTCGCTCAGCAACATCCCCCAGGGCGACATCGAGTCAATCTCCGTGCTCAAGGATGCCGCTTCGGCTGCTCTCTACGGTGCCCGTGGTGCGGCAGGTGTGATCATCATCACCACCAAGCGCGGCAACTCCGAGCACGCCAAAGTGTCGGTCGACATGAAATGGGGTGCCAACACCCGCGCCGACCAGGACTATGACGTCATCGACTCTCCCGCCGAATACTACGAGGCCGGCTACGCTACCCTCAACAACTACTTCCTGAGCACAGGACAGGCTGCCGACCGCGCCAACCTGCTCGCCAACAACAACATGACTCGCTTCCTCGGCAACTACAACATCTACAACGTGCCCGACGGCGAGCAGCTCGTGGGCCTCGACGGCAAAATCAACCCCAACGCCACCCTCGGCCGCACCTATACCGCCACCAACGGACAGCAGTATTACCTCATCAACGACGACTGGACCGATCTTGCCTACAAGACAGCTCTGCGTCAGGAATACAACGTCAGCGTCAACGGCGGCACCGACAAATCCTCGTTCTACGCTTCCGTAGGCTATCTTGACGAAGGCGGCATCATCGAATACTCAAGCTACAAGCGTCTCTCAGCTCGCCTCAAGGCCGACTATCAGGCCAAGCCCTGGCTCAAGCTCGGTGCCAACGTGGCCTATCTCCACTCCGACACCGAGTCCAACCCCAACATGGACCAGACCCTCGGCAGCACCAACATAATGTATTTCTGCAACAGCATCGCCCCCATCTTCCCCGTGTTTGTACGCGGCGTCGATGCCAACGGCAACCCCTACATCATGAGCAACGAGTACGGACAGCTCTATGACTTCGGTGTGGGCAACCGCGAGAACGGATTCGGCAACCTCCCCGGCAACGTGACTCTCAACCGTCCCTTCCTCGCCAACAGCAACCCCCTCGGTGCCAACCGTTACAACAACAACTCTCAGTCAGGCAACCAGTTCAACGGCACTTTCACAGCCGACTTCATGCTCACCCCCTGGCTCAAGGCCAACATCTCGAGCAACGTCATCTGGGGCAACACTATCCAGAGCAAGTATGACAACCCCTACTTCGGTCCCTCGACCAACGTAAACGGCCGCATCCAGAAAATCAACACCGAGTCGATGCGTACCAACAATGTGCAGACCCTTACCTACACCAACTCGTTTGGCGAGCACAATGTCAACGCCATGATCGGTCACGAATACTACAAGACCACTACCAAATATCTCTCCGCAACAGCCACCGGCGGATTCTCCCCCGACATTCAGGAAATCAACGCCTTCGCCACCAAACTGACATCCGCCGGCTACAAGCAGGCCTACAACGTCGAGGGTTACTTCCTCAGCGGACAGTATGACTACGCCGGCAAATACTTCGGCAGCGTGTCCTACCGTCGCGACGCATCCTCCCGCTTCGCCAAGGATCACCGCTGGGGCAACTTCTGGTCGGTAGGCGGCGCATGGATTATCAACAAAGACTTCCTCCAGGACAAAGGATGGGTCAACATGCTCAAGCTCAAAGCCTCTCTCGGCCAGCAGGGCAACGACAACATCGGCAACTGGAACTATATCAACACCTACGACATCGCACCCTCGTCGCCCACCGACATGGCCCCCTCATTCCGCAACTTCGGCAACGAGGAAATCACCTGGGAGACCACTACCAACCTCAACATCGGCGTAGAGTTTGGTCTCTTCGGCAACCGCCTCAACGGTAGCGTCGACTTCTACAACAAGAAGACCACCGACCTCCTCTTCTGGATCTCGATACCCGAGTCGATGGGCGCACGCGGCTACTACGGCAACCTCGGCGACATCCGCAACACAGGTGTAGAAGTACAGCTCAACGGCGGCATCATACGCAACAAGCTCGTAAGCTGGGACATCAACCTCAACTTCACACACAACCAGAACCGCATCCTCAAGCTCCCCGAGTCCAAGACCCTCTACCTCGGCGGCTTCTCTCAGTCCGACGCCTCCCGCACCGTCACCTCATGGTATCACGAAAGCGGCTCTATGTATGAGCTCTTCCTCCCCGAAGTAGCAGGCCTCACCGAAGACGGACGTCAGCTCTACTGGATGGACTCCGACCTCTGCACCGAGAGCAACGGCGTGTACACCTCCGTGACCAACCGTCCCGGCACCAAGCGCGACCTCACCACCACCGACCCCAACAACGCCACCAAGTATGTCCAGGGCTCATGTCTGCCAAAACTCTACGGCGGCTTCAGCTCCACACTCAAGGTCGGCCCCGTCGACATGTCGGTAGCCTTCGACTATCAGATCGGCGGCAAGATGTTCGACACCCGCTACATGAACTATATGGACCCCAACAGCGGCCCCAACGGCAGTAACTGGCACAAGGACTGGGCCAACTCCTGGTCAGCCACCAACACCACCAGCGACATCCCCCGCTGGCAGTATGGCGACTCCTACACCGTCTACAAGTCCAACCGCTTCCTCACCGACGCAAGCTACCTCAACTTCGCCTCATTTAACGTAGGCTACACTCTCCCCTCCTTCTGGAAAGAGATCTCCAACCTCCGCGTGTATGTTCAGGGCGAAAACCTCTGCTACTGGTCAAAGCGCAAGGGCTTCGATCCCCGCTACTCCTACACCTCGGCGGCATCCGTATCGGCCTACAACCCCATACGCAACATCTCGGGCGGTATTCAGGTTAACTTCTAATCTTTACAACTCATGACCAAAATGAAATTACTATATATTCCTTTCGTAGCAGCCTCGCTTCTTGCCACCGGCTGCATCGAGGAGATTGATCCCATGACCAGCGTGGTCACTCAGGATCAGCTCAACAAGGCTCCCAACTCGGCCGAAAAGCTCGCTACCGGTATCACAAGCAGCATGAGCGGACAGTTTATCTATCAGCCCTCCAGCACCGACGCTGACGACTATGGCTATACATCGACCATACTGTTTCGTGACACACAGGGCATGGACATGGTCAACGGTGACGGCAACTCCAACTGGTACACCACCTGGGAATTCTGCGGTGTAGCTCTCGGCCCCGGTTATGCCAAATGTCAGTTGCCATGGACATACTACTACGGCTGGATCAAAAACTGCGACAACACCCTCGAGGTTACTGGCGACAATCCCACTGACGAGGACGACCGCGTGTATGCCGGCATAGCACGCGCCATGCGCGCATTCTACTACATGGACCTTGCCCGCATGTATGCACCCGAGACCTACGGCATCAACAGTCAGGCTCCCACCGTGCCCATCATCACAGAGAAAACCACCATCCCCGAATCGATCAACAACCCCCGCGCCACCAACGAGCAGATGTGGGCGTTCATCATCAGCGACCTCGACGCTGCCGAGACTCTTCTCGCCAACTACTCGCGTCCCGACAACACCACTCCCGACGTGTCGGTGGTCTACGGACTCAAAGCCCGCGCCTATCTCGTGATGGAGGATTGGACCAACGCCGCCGAGTATGCCCGCAAAGCCCAGGCCGGCTACACTGCCATGACCGCAGCGCAGTACACCGACCGCACCACCGGCTTCAACACCCCCAACAGCGCGTGGATGCTCTCGACCAAATTCAACTCTGACGACAAGAACATCACCGAAAACGACGCCGACTCCTCATGGGGCTCATGGATGATCACCGAGCTGACCGCCGAGAACGGTTGCGGATACGCCTCCAACTACGGCTACCCCTTCCACATCGACCGTCATCTCTTCGAGACGATCCCCGCAAGCGACGCCCGCAAAAACTGCTTCATC
This sequence comes from Duncaniella muricolitica, assembly GCF_910574735.1. Taxonomy (NCBI): domain Bacteria; kingdom Pseudomonadati; phylum Bacteroidota; class Bacteroidia; order Bacteroidales; family Muribaculaceae; genus Duncaniella; species Duncaniella muricolitica. Next base: position 107,631 of record NZ_CAJTCF010000002.1, read on the forward strand.
GACTTCAAGATCCAGGAAGACCTCAACGAAGCCTATGCCACCGAAGACGACGAAGTAATTAATGCAGCCATCGACGCAGCCATCGAGTATGTGCGTGAACACAACTCCGACTTCCCCGAAAACATGGTGCTCAAAAACATCGGCTCAGAATACGAGCAGGGTGTAGGCGGCGTATCGGTGAAATTCCGTCCCGCAGGAGGCCCCGCCGGTTATGACAACCAGCACATCGGCTTCTGCGTGTCAGTACCCCTGATGCGTGTCGAGGAAATGATGCTCATCGAAGCCGAGGCAGCAGGTATGCTCAGCGAACCCAAGGGCGTAGAGCTCCTCACCGCTTTCGCCAAGCTCCGTGACCCCGACTACGTATACGGCACACACAACGAGACCTATCAGAGCGACTACGCCACAGCCTTCCAGAACGAAGTATGGTGGCAGCGTCGTGTAGAGTTCTGGGGCGAAGGCCTTGCCACATTCGACATCAAACGTCTCAACAAAGGCATCATACGTTCTTACCCCAACACCAACCACGGCATGCAGACCCGCTGGAACACCACCACACCACCCCAGTGGATGACATGGTGTATCATCGGCACCGAGGCTGACTACAACCTCGCACTCTCGGGCAAGAACAACCCCACCCCCATCCGCCCCTCAAGCGACTCTCCCGAATACATCTTCGGCAACTGATAATCACACATATCATTAAAGCCCCAAAAGGCACCCCAAAAAGGGTGCCAAAAAAGGCACAAAAAAGCCCCAAAAAGGCACAAAAAAAGACACCAAAATCCAAAAGTCTCAAAAGAAACCCCCGGTTTCTTTTGAGACTTTTGTCACATCCCCCCCTCATCCACCCCCATAGGCATCCACCCCATCCTCCACATTCGGCCCATTTGGCCCATCTGCCTCATCCATCCCATCTCCCCCCTCCCCCTCATCCACCCCATCCACCCCATCAGCCCCATTCGGCCCATTTGGCCCATCCCCTCGCCAGCCATCCCATCGCCATCCCATCACCCGACAGCGCGCAGCTTTGTCCCCCGCTCGCGAGCTTCAGCTCGCCCTTCCCCATTTGAAAAAGTGTGAGCGCGGAAGCGCGAAAAGCAGCCCACAAGCCCCATTTGACTTTAATCTCCATAATATCCCTATTTTTAGCTAACTTTGCCCCCGGTTTCACACCTATTATTATACACCTTTTATAAACCCTTTTAAGAAATGGACACACTACCCCGCGACCCCTTCATGCTATACAGCTACATCAACATGAAACTCCGCGACCAATACCCCACCCTCGACGAACTCTGCGCATCAGAGGACATCGACAAAGCCACCCTCATCAACACCCTCACCGCCGCCGGCTTCACCTACGACAAAACCCGCGACCAATTTACAATGTAAAATCCCCTCGAGCCAGTCACAACAAAACAATCATCGAAAGGCCAATGGACCAATGCAAACTCAGTCCAAGTCACCCCAGCAGCCCCATCTGCCTCATCCGCCCCATCTGCCCCATTCGCCCCATTCGGCCCATCCACCCCATCCACCCCATTCGGCATCCCCCTTCCCGCCCAGGGGCAACAGGAGGGTGTTGCAGAACTCCTCTGATTAAAGCCTCTGAGAATTGAATATTTTAGAATAATCTGGAATTTTTCGAGATTAGTTCGTATATTCGATTCTCAGGAAGTTGAAAACCGGGCATACACTAAAAAAACAGCGAAAATCGG
>NZ_CAJTCF010000003.1:0-104270 GCF_910574735.1 Duncaniella muricolitica
AAATTTTTAGTGTTAAATTTTCATGCTAAACATCAGATTTTTAACGGATTAAACACTTGGCTCCTCGGAGCCGTTAACAAATTCTCAAAAAATAACCGAAGTATTGGTGGATAATACTCTACTATATTCGGCTCTTGTCGTTTATTCATCCACTCAATTTGCTTTATAATAACATCCTTTACTATTTCATAATCTTTCGGAGAAATAATACGTGTTAATGTCAAATATTCAAACGCCCAATCTGCACCAATATCCGGTAATTGTTGCTTGCCTTCCAATATAGGTACAATTCTGCGATCATACATATTCTGTAAGTTGGCATAATGACTAAACACTATCTCAGCACACTCCTTGATAGTGTCACATAGTTTACAATATTCCGTATCAATAGTGGACTCCGTAAAAATAAATTTGTCCTGTCTTTCAAGCATATTACCGCTAAAGCCAACCGATGGATTATCTCGTTGGTCCCGCAACGTCTTGAAACTATACGCCTCAAACCATTTTTTCAATATATCAAAGCGCACCATATATATTGGATATATTGTCAGCATATTATCTCTTATCCAATGATCCAACTCAATCATACTACCAATGCCATTTTCATGCCAGATGAAACAGTTGTCTCGTTTTCTGAACTTGAAATCCATAAGGAAATCCTCACTCTTCAACCGCTCAATTATATATGTGAATATATGTGACGCTTTCATTTATTCAAAATTTAATAAACTTACCGTTAAGCGAGCTGGGCAAAATATGTTCATATGTCCCGGCAGTCCTTAAAGTGTTGCAAATAGAATCATTAAATATTATATGTCTATTCCTTGAACTAATTTCAACATATTCCATATCATCTTTTAATGACAAAGGTGTTGATGCAATAATCATCACAGAAGACGAATCTGAAGAATATACTCCGACATGGCTATCTCCATTATTAATTTTGTTTTTGCTTATTTCAAAGGTAGTGGGCGTAAACTCAATCAGATAATAGGAACCCCCGACATTTCGATATGATTCTACTGAACCTTCCAAATGATAGTCCACCTTTGAGAAATATTCATCTTGGCCGTGGTGATAAGATGCAGACGTTGAAAAAAAGATAACCATAACCCCGACAATACCGGCCATGATTATCAAAATCACGACTAACGACCAACATATAATCCGTATGTATTTACGTCTCGCTGTCATTATAGAGATATTATTGGTTAAATCCATAGGCTGTGACAACAGACAGTCATTATCAAAAGCACATAAAAAGATAATCGCTTCCTGTCGGTGGAGAGGCGATGACGGGAGATGCCAATTATTTTTGCTCGGTCGGGAGGCATTGCTGTCGGATCGGCATAAGAGCCTATCGCAAAGTTAATAAGAATATTTGACATTAGGGTGGTTTGCACGCATAAAAATCACCGTTATATCCTGACAGATGATGATTTATGAATAAAAAGGTACTGGAGGCGGTAACTTATCTTTGATTACTTGCGGCTTCTGCGTCCGTTGGTTTTTCGCTACGAAGTAACGGCGGGCGGTGACGCCGGCAAGCGACCGCCTCCGGCTTGGCTGCATGAAAAAATCCGGCAGCCTTCCACGATTTGCGCCAAATCGGGTATTCCGTATTTTTTCACTTGCCACACTTGCCTTGCGTCACCGCCCGCCGTCTTGATTGTATCGAAAAAATCCCCCGGATGCGAGAAGCCACAAGGCTTCAAACAAAAGGGAAAAAAACAAAAAACTCAAACATCTAAAACACTCAAATTATGGAAGCAACAGCAATTCAGACCAACACCGCAAACGTACAGGAAGCCACAATCTCTCTCGCTCTCATTCAGCCGAGCAACTACAACCCCCGTAAGAATTTCGACGAGCAGAGCCTCACCGAACTCGCTGACTCTATCAGCCGTCAAGGTATTCTCCACGCGATAGGTGTGCGACCAATCGCCGGCACCGACCGCTACGAAATCGTGTATGGCGAGCGAAGATACCGCGCCTCCCTCATAGCAGGGAAAGAGGACATCAAGGCAACCGTCTATACCGACCTTTCCGATGATGAAGCCGAACAAAAGGCTATTGCGGAGAACCTGCACCGCCAGGACATCACGCCTATGGAAGAAGCCGAGACGTTAAAGGCTGCAATCGACAGCGGACGCTACGACTATGCCACACTCGCCACGCAGATAGGCAAGAGCGAGACCTATATCCGCACCCGAATAAAACTCACAACCCTCATACCCGAAATCGCACGGCTGATTGACACCGAAGAAATCACGGTGGCAGTGGCTACCGAGATAAGCCGTTACGGAGTTGACATACAGACCGATGTTTACAACTCGCACCTCAAAGACGGTGTGACCTACAATAATTGGCGAGGAATGAACGCCTCCAATGTGGCTCGGCTCATAGAAAAGAACTACACCACCGACCTAAGCCGTTACTGCTTCGACAAATCGGCGTGTGCCTCATGCCCTTTCAATACCATAAATCTTCTGCTGTTCTGCGAGGACGGCTGTGAGGGCAACTGCTCCAATCCCTCTTGTCTCCGAGAGAAGCACATCGGCTATCTCACTGACAAGGCGGTTGAAATGCTGAACGAACACCCCACCGCCAATTTCTGCCACTCCGAATATGACCTAAACGAGAGGGTAAACGCACTGCTGACTGAAATGGGCTATGACATAGAAAAACTCAGTGGCTATCTGACACCTTACCCCTGCGAACCTGCCGTACCACAATCCGACCGCTTCGACACCGAGGAAGAATATGCCGAGGCTGTAAAGGCATACGAGGGCAGAATGGAGGCACATAGGGAAAAGTGTGCCGACATCACGGCAAAAGCCGAGGCAGGAGAAATCTCACTCTACATCACAATCGGGCGCAATGATGTGACGCTCGGATATATGGCTGTAACTGCCAATCCGAGCGAGAACGGCAACAATCCGAAAGCCGAAATCGCCAAGTTGGAGGCAAAGGACAAACGCAACAAGGAGATAGCCGTGGAGCGTACAATCGAGGACACGAAGAAGAAAATCCTCGAAGCCGACATCACCGAGACTAAATTCTCGCAGGACGAGGACAAGATGATATATTTCTTCCTGCTCTCATCGCTCCGCAAAGAGCATTACGAAGCCGTCGGACTGACCGACCGCAAATCTCACAGCGCACTCAACGACAGCGAGAAAATGACAATCCTCGCCAATCTCAACGCCAAGACAAAGGCAATAATCCGCAGGGATTTTCTGATTGACAATTTCAAGGGTGCGTATCGTGACAACGCTATCGCCGACCTCCTGCTCTCATTTGCCAAGAAGCATATGCCGGAAGAACTCGCCAACATCGAAGCCGAGTACAACGATGTTTATGAGAAGCGACACCAACGTATAGAGGAACGCAAGGCTCTACTCGCCAAAGATACCGAACCCGAACCAACCGAGCCGGAAGCCGAGGACGCACCCGAAGAAGAAATCGTGCCGGAGGCAGAAACCACCACGGAAGAAGCCACTCCCGACACTTCCGAGGCAGAGACCGAGGTTGCACCCGAAGCCGAGAACTCACCCGAAGAAGAACCTATGCCGGAGGTAGAACCGACCACGGAAGAAGCCACTCCTGACACTTCCGAGTCAGAGACCGAGGCTATCCAATACGAACCAACGGAAGAAGAAGCCGAGACGATACTAACCGAAGAAGAAAGGTACTGCGAAGAAGCTGTTGCATAAAGCGATAAGCCCCTATGTTTGAGCAAGCCACCCCATGCCGAGAGGCGCGGGGCGGCATTTGCTCGTCCCCTCCCAAAAGCCGCCTCTTTGGAAAACGACAAAGCCCCCGACTCGCGCCGGAAGCTGGCTATTTTAGCATTATATGATGTTTAACAGTATTTATCAAAAGTAATATGATGCGGTAAGATATGCTCCTTGCATGAATGATTTCTTCGGATAGTATTTGCTGAAGGAAGTGCCTTTATAGGAAAGTTGTCGATATTGGCTGTAAACATCCAAATTTGACATTATATATCCAGCACTGAATCCGCAAGGTCCAAAATTCACAAAAATACCCACACGCAAATCTATGGCAAACCATTGACCTTTGGATGTGCTCACGTATTTATAATCATAATCAGGCCAATTGATATATTGTCGTATATTGATACGTTGATACGGAATGTTTAGCATAATGCCGGGTTCTGCATATAACCCCAAATCAACCTGTTTAATCTTTAACGCCGGTGATTTAAGCACAATCGATGGGCGCAAATAAAAATTTGACGGTTTATTATCGTCGCTCTCTATTTCCCAGTCTTTTTCTGCGGCCCAGCCATCTTCATACCATACGCTCCAATATCCGAATGCTCCACCAAGTCCAATGTAACGGTTGAACATATAGTGGTACGATGCTTCCAACTGGTAAGAGTCCGACGAGGTTACAAGACCACTGAATGAAACTTTGCTATTGGCAAAATTAAAGTTTTCTTCACTTTTATCTTGTGCTAAAGCCGGCATTGCAATCAATATAGTGATTAGACAAAATATTTCAGTGATTCTCTTATTCATATTTTGTGGATTAGTTGATTGTTAGAATATATCCTTTCTTCTTCAGAGAAGTTATCGTTATAGAAGGATCGGTGAGGAGTTTTCGGATATAGGTTATCTGCACGTTGAGAGCAAGGGAGTTGGCGTAACTGCTGTCGCCCCACACGGTGTTGAGAATAGTGTCGCGGTCAACAACCTTACCGACATTTTTAGCGAGGATTGCAAGAATCTCCGTTTGGCGCACAGAAAGAGAGTGCGTTTCGCCTTTATATGTCAATGATGCAAGATTTGGTCGGAACAATGTATTACCCAATAGATACTCAATATCCTGTGAGGTTATGTCGCTTTCAAATCGTTCATTTATCTTGGCTATCAACTCTTCAGGATAGAATGGCTTAGGTATATAGTCGTTGCCCTTTAGTTTGAAGCCATATAGGCGGTCAACCTTGTCGGTACGGTCTGTGAGGAAAAATATTATTATGCGACGATCGGTTTCACGTATGGTCTGTGCGACCTCAAAACCGTTCATCTCCGGCATATTTATGTCGAGAAGTATCAAATCGGGATGGACGTCTCGGTATAGTTCCAATCCCACTTTGCCATTAGAGGCATATACAACCTCATACCCCTCAGCCTCTATGAAGCGTTTGAGAAGCATGGAGTTTTTCAAATCATCGTCAACGAGCAGTATTTTTTTCATTGCGGTAGTTTTATTGAGAATGATGAGCCGACACCCACGGTGCTTTCCACAGATATTTCGCCACCATGAGCATCCGTCAGGAGTTTGACGTATGCAAGACCAAGTCCCATTCCTGGGATGTCGGAAGCAGATGCTTTGCCCCGATAGAAACGGTTGAAGATTCTGTTTATATCATCGGCCGCGATACCGTTGCCATTATCCTTGACAATAATCTGGCAACCGTCCGAAGTGCTGACAGCATTTATTTTTATCGTCACCTTATCGCTTGAGTATTTTATTGCGTTCTCAATCAAATTCGTAAGGATATTAATGAGATGTGAGCAATCGGCAGAAATCTCAAAATTTTCCGGAACAGCATTTTCAAACACAACATCCTTAGTACTTGGCACTGTGATTGATTTTATAACACTGTCAACAAGCACAGTAAGGTTGAATGAGGATACATTGAGAGGAATCTGCTCTACGTTATTGAATGTTATGTCACGTAACTTGGAGAAATATGCCGAAAGGTTATCAAGAGCCATACGTATCTCTCCGGTGAGTTCATGACGCAATTGGTTATCTTCCATCAGTTTGTCATTGTCAATTCCGGAAACACACATCTTCAATGTTGAAATTGGTCGTTTCAGTTCGTGAATCATTGTAGTGATAAACGAGTTGCGCATCTTGTCAAGTCGAGTCAGCTTGACTATGGTCTTGATCTGCCATAAGAGGCAATGAATAAGGAACAACGAGAGAACAACGGCCAGAGCTAACGTCCATCCCATATTGCATAATATCTCCGATGAGGGAATCTCACATTCTATCACTACCGCCTTTCTTTCAAGTTCGGAATAAGGGGTTGTGACCTTGAATTTGGGCGATATTACAGATGAATGACGTATAGTGGTGGGTTCCCATGTAACGCTGTCCTGCAAAATCAGAGCGATTTCTGCAATAAGATTGTGCTTTCTGAGGATTGAATCAATACCCTCTTTTGTAAAAGGAGATTGAACCTCACTTTCAAAATTTTTCATGGCATTCCACGCAATACCGTCAGACGGAGCAGATGAGGCATCGATAGTTGCAATCTTGGCATCAACCATTTCAAGGGAGTCCATGACCATTTCCTCAAGTCTTTTCATTTCTTCGGGAGTGAGTTTGCGATTCTCCGCAATGCCCAAAAGTTTTCGACCATTTATAACATTTGTCCTTACGGTGACCTTCCGAATTGATTTACCTATGGAATCCAAACTATGACTCATTTGGAATCGCGACTGCACCTTTACTGTATCCCCCTGTGTTGCAGAACCGCGAGCACGTGCTTTGCTATACTCTTTCAAGGCTTCTATTACTAATAGTCCCGTTCTGTTCTCATATTCAGTCAGAGAGTACTCATATCGACCATACAACCAATATGCTTGCATTCCAAGGAAAGCAAGTATGGCAACAATCGAGAGTATGTAGAGCGTCTTTATTTTCTTTTCCATGATGCAAAATTAGCCATTATCTATGATATAAACGTCTGAAATGATGGATAATTGGACGACAGTAATAATTTAGTAATAATTCCATAATGTTTGAGTAATGATTATTTTCGTCTAAAGGGTAATGGCGGCAGTAACTTTGCATCGTGAAACTTAAACCACAAAAGATATGAAGAAAACAGCAATCATCTTTATGGCCATCATGACACTTGCAATGGCCGCTTCGGGCAAAGTTATGCGCCGTACTCTCGGAATATTCCAGAGCAAAGTTCCCGAAACCGAGACTATCGCACCCGAGACAATGGAATTCGTTTACGATTATTCATGGTGCAATGACACTACCGGCCAACTTGAAGACAACTACACAACAGACCAGATGCTTCTGCAGATCGGCCCCGACGGTCTCTCCAAATTCTCCAGCTACAAGAATCTTACAGTAGATTCGCTCCTGATGAACATAACTCCGGAACAGGTGGCAGAGGCCGCCATGGACGGAAAACTCTCCAACGGAGAATTCATGACTATCTTCAAGAATTATCCCCAGGGCAAACTGACCCATACTGAAAAAATCTGTATGGATTGGTTCTGTTATGAGGACGATATGCCGGAACTTGAATGGGAGCTAACCGACAGCGTTACCAATGTGCTTGGATATGAATGTCATTCAGCTGTCTGCAATTTTCGTGGACGAGAATGGATGGCATTCTATTCCGAGGAGATTCCTCTGATGGAGGGGCCGTGGAAACTGTATGGTCTGCCGGGGCTGATTATGAAGGCGTCCGACAAAGACGGACATTATAATTTTGAATGTATCGGCTTAAAGTCAAAAGCAGACAGACCGATAACGATGTATAAAGTTCCTTACAACACGACATCACGCGCAAAATATTATGATGCAAAGCATCGCTATGACATAAATCCTTACGCTTACTATGAGGAGGGAGGACATGGACATATAGACGTTTATGACGAAGAGGGCAGTCCCGTGCTGGACGCTTACGATCCTATCGAACTGCCATTTGATTACATTGAACGCGATTGGAGAAAATGAACAGATACAGTTTTTTCATACTTTGCCTGTTTCTTGGGCTGCTGTCGGCTTCGGCGGCAGTCCCGGAAACGGCCTCCGGAACAATCATAGACGGAGAAAATGGCCAACCCATAGTGGGTGCGGTGGTGCAGGCTCTGAATAAGCAAGGAAAAGCCACGGCGTTTGCTTCTTCGAATGCGGATGGCGTTTTCAAAATCAAAATATCTGACTCGATAGATTCTATTTCATTCCGCTGTATGGGATATGAGTCATTGAAATTGTCAAAGAACCACGACTTTGCAAAGGGTGTGGAGATGTGGCCGAAAGCAACGCAGTTGAAAGACGTGATTGTACAGGCCCCCGACATCTATGCAAAGGGGGACACACTGGTGTTCAATGTCTCGCGCTATGCAAACGCCTCCGACAATGCTATCATTGACGTGATAAAGCGGTTGCCGGGTATAAAAGTCGAGGACGATGGAACAATCAAGTATCAGGGGAAGCCAATCAATAAATTCTATATTGACGGCGATGATTTCCTTGGAGGTCAGTATGGGCTCGCCACCAACAATATCTCCCACAAGGATGTGAAGTCGGTGGAGGTGATGGAAAATCATCAGCCAGTAAAGGCTTTGGAAGGTATTGAATTCCCCGAAGAGGCCGGCATCAATATCAAGCTCAACGAAGGAGCGAAAGGTAAGACAGTCGGCGTGGCCAAAGCCGGAACAGGTGTGCAACCGTGGCTATACGACGGTTCTCTATACGCCATGCGCATTGCCCCTAAGGTTCAGAATATACTGACCATTCGCGGTGGTAACACGGGCTGGAACCCAGACGAGCAGATTACAGAACATGATTTCAGCGATATGTCGTTCACCGGTTATTCCGAGTCCTTGTGGCCGGAGTATATAGCTGCCGACATTGTCAACGCCCCGCTCAATGAGAAGCGGACACGCGACAACCTGTCGTGGCTTGCCAACTCAATCACGGCATGGAAGCGTGGCGATACCTCAATGCGTTTCAAACTGAATTATGTGGGCGACAGGCTTGACTACAAATCCGGATTAAGGACGGATTACTTCAGCCAAGCAATTCCTGAATTCATTCAGAACAATAGCTTGCGCACGCAGAGCCATGATGTTTCGGCTCAATTCAATATGCAGATTAACAAGCGTGGTTATTTCCTGAAGGATAAATTCACGGTTGAAGGTGTGTGGGAAAAAGCCAATTCCAACATAACCGGCTCTTTTGACCTTGACCAGCGTATCCGTCGCCGCAATTTTTCTGCCAACAACGACCTGAAACTTGTAAAGCGCAATGACAAGAAATTGTTTGAGCTGACCTCGCGCAATTCATTTGCTCATCGCCCCGATAGACTCTTTGTAAATGGCGAGGAGTATGCAGTCCAAAACGTTGGCACTACTGATTTCCGGAGCACCACCGAATCACGTTGGGGCAAGTTGGGTCGTTTTTGGAAATTCTACATCAACGGCGGTGTCGATTTGAATTATCATCGTCTGAATCTTTTCCTGATTGGAATGGGGGATTTCGACAATTCGAGATATTTCAACACATTCCTTTCCAATCTGTACGCTACTCCGCAACTCGACTATGAACGTAATGGATGGCTGCTGTCCGCCAAGATACCCATAAAATGGCTACACCATAGCGTCAATGGCCAGCATGATTATATCAACATCTTACCACGATTTTATGTACGCAAGAAAACTTCGGCAAAGAGCGAGGTTTCAGCATCAATTTCTTATCAGCTCAGCTCACCCCAGGCTTATATGAATATCAGTGTACCGGTAATGTCAGACTATCGCAATCTTTTTATTGCAAGCGATATTGACAAATATTCGCAAAATGTTGTCGCTTCGGCAAGCTATAAATACCGCAATCCTCTGACATCCTTCTTTGGCAATGCCTCGCTGACATACAATTACAGCCGCTGCTCTTTTATGTCAAACCAACTGTTTATTGATGATTTCATTGTGTCAACATACGCAAATAGGCTTTCGGGAAGTCATTTCTGGAACGTAAGCGGCGGAATAAGCAAAGGGCTCGGACATAGCCGCATGGTAATTGGCGTGGAAATAAATGCATCTACGAGTTCAGCATCTTCAATGCGTGACAACATCGTGGAAGATTACAGTCAGCAGACAATCTCGGTCAAACCATATTTCAAGGGAAGTCTTTGCAAATGGCTTTCTGTGAACTATGATGCCAATTACGGCTACTCTCGTCTGAAAATTGGAGAAATTGATAACGACACCCACTCATTCAACCAAAAACTTTACACAACAATTATGCCGCATGACCGCTGGCAATTCACTTTGGGAGCAGAGCATTTCCTCACCAAATTCCCGGAAGGCAATGTCGAAAACCTCGTGCTTCTGGACGCTTCAGCCGTTTGGCACGTAAGCAGCAAAGTGCGTCTTTCTCTTACCGCCAATAATCTCCTTGACAAACGGCACTATCAATATGTGACATACGGAACACTCTCCCGATCGGAACACTCATTCCAAATTCGCCCACGCAACATCCTCGCTTCAATCCAATATCGTTTCTGATTAAAAATCTTAACATTTAAACGTGGTGGCTCAGAAAAAATTAATATTTTGTTGCTATGAGTGGTAACTGATAGGTTTGCAAGCCGTGGCTACAGGAGCGTGAGGCAGTGCGCCGGGCGTATTGCCTCACACAACCTTATCACCACCGCTTGCTCCCCAAATGATGTGATGATTCAAGTGATAAGCCGTGTCAGTGGCCCGCGGATCCACAGGCACGGCACATCGCCTTGTGCTGTTTACCGGTTGCCCTACTGATTCCGTGTCTCACACCGATTCAGCTTCGGGCAGTTCTGATTTTGTATATGATGCCCGGCTGAAGCCGGAGGCGGCGACAACGCCAGAGCAAAGCGAGGGCAAGCCTTCGCTCGACTCTCGCGTTGTAGCCTCTCTTTGGAATACGGTCTGCAAACGATGACTGCGCCGCTTCAAGGCTGGCACTTTGAAACGGCAAGGGTCAACGGTGGCCGGTTCTTTCCCTTGAAGATTTTGAGCCTCGGCAGGGACTGGCGTTTTGGCGTGCGAAGTTACTGCGTCCGGGAGGAACGTCAAGTGACGCTACGCTTGTGGTCGGCGTCCGCACTCGTGAGCCTCCACATTTTTTCGCATTGCGCAATAAACTCACGCTCGGCATACCAAAATAAATTTTGTTCTGCTCTCACTCAATCGTTTATTTCTCCCTCAATTCCGAAAAAAATGGGTATCCCTCGCTTGCCGCAGACTACACACTTGCCTTATCCTCCCTTATGGCCGCAGTTGTGGGACTGCACGAAAAACGGCCAGCCCTGCCGGAGAAGCTCAAAGAGCTTCAAACAAAAGGGAGAAAATTAACTCAAAACTCAAAAAACAATGGCACAATTCAGAGTCAGAACAGAGTACATATTCAGTGGCTTCTTCGACATAGAGGCTGAAAACGCGGCACAGGCAAGGGAGTATGTTGAAAAACACTGCGGATTGGTTATAGGCAGTGACATACATTCCTCACTTCCTGATGATGAAGTAAACTGGGAGTTTCCGGTTCACCCCGACACAAAAATTGGCAAGACCACAAGAATTAAACCGTAGTATAAAACGCTCAAACATCAAAAAGACTATGCACAGCACTATTTATCAAATCAGCACCGAGCCGATAGCCGAGAACGACTATCTGAACATCGACCGTATTGTGGCAGGAGAAAACGCCTCTATATCCTATGTGTGCGAAAACTCCGAGGACGGACGCAAATTCGACATCCGTTTTCTTCTTGAACATATCCTGCCGAAAGGTATGTTTACGTCCACCGATGAAAACGCCCTTACCTACAATGGTGGCTTCGCAATTTGGCGGAAATCCCATTTCGACAACATCAAGGCTATCTCTGCCGAACTTACCCCTGCAAACGTGATGAAATGGAACGGACCAATAGGGCAACTGAAAAAAGCCATTATCAATCCGCTTGGCGTTGACGCTCTTTTCGTGACCGAGTTCTATGGAGGTACAGGCACGGCTGAACGCTCCGCTGACCTAATGGATATTATCGCCCGACTGAAAAAGGGCGATAGACTATACATCGGAGCAATATTAGGGTATCACAACTAAAAACATACAGTCATGGAGTTCTTTATCGAGCCTATCCCAACATGGGCGTTATGCTATCTAATCAACGGAGACCCGACAGGGTTGACTGACGATGAAATTGCGATGATTGACAAATGGTATGCCGACAACAAAGTGCAGACCGTCACCACCGCTTCCGAAGCAGAGGGAGAGAGCAACCCATATTTCTCTCATTTCCCTGCTTTCGGACTACCTGCCGAGGTCACTGACTGCCATGTAATGACCTTTTAATCAACGGAATAATCAATAGCCACTGCGTCAGCACCAATGGCGCAGTGGCAAAAACAATCAAGATATGACAACGACTGAAATCAACTACAAGAGTACGGACTATACCTGCCGTATCGTGACAAGCAACGAGGGCGAGAGCCTTATTATCGGTGGACTGGAATTGCTTGACGCACTTATGCCTTATCCAATCACCGACAAATGCAACGGCTTCGCCGACAAGGAAGCGGAGCGTGTCGATGAAGAAATCTTCTACTATACCTCCGAAAATGATTTGAAGCTCCCCGACAACGAACTTGTCGCAATACTCAGAGAGAGCAACCCCGAATGGTTTGACTGAAAATCCAAATGGTTTCCAGTCCCGGAATGTCATAACGACCACCAAGCCGTCCTGCAACTACGCGGGGCGGCTTTTGCTCGTCACCTCACAAAAGCCGCCTCTATGGAAAACTATAAAGTACCAGGCGTGAGTAGGGAACTTATAGTCTTAGCATGATTAGCTGTTATCTGCGGAAATAATCTGCGAAATAATTCCGGCTATAATTTGTTGGGGTGGAAAAAAATAACTAATTTTGTGGTCACCATGCGGCAGTAATAATATACATACCAACACGAGTTAGGAATCCTGTAGCTCTCTCATGCTACGAGGAGGTATTAAAAGGTGCGTTCCGACAACGCATCTAATGCAGTATATTATTGCTTAATCCAAATGAATATTATAAATTTAGGAATTCTTGCTCACATTGATGCAGGAAAAACTTCCGTAACCGAGAATCTGCTGTTTGCCAGCGGAGCAACGGAAAAGTGCGGCCGCGTGGATAATGGTGACACCATAACAGACTCTATGGATATAGAGAAACGTAGAGGAATTACTGTCCGGGCTTCTACGACATCTATTATCTGGAATGGAGTGAAATGCAATATCATTGACACTCCGGGACACATGGATTTTATTGCGGAAGTGGAGCGGACATTCAAAATGCTTGATGGGGCAGTCCTCATCTTATCCGCAAAGGAAGGCATACAGGCGCAGACAAAGTTGCTGTTCAATACTTTACATAAGCTGCAAATCCCGACAATTATATTTATCAATAAGATTGACCGTGCCGGTGTGAATTTGGAGCGTTTGTATCTGGATATAAAAGCAAATCTGTCTCAAGATGTCCTGTTTATGCAAACTGTTACCGATGGATCGGTTTATCCGGTTTGCTCCCAAACATATATAAAGGAAGAATACAAAGAATTTGTATGCAACCATGACGACGATATATTAGAACGATATTTGTCGGATAGCGAAATTTCACCGGCTGATTATTGGAATACGATAATCGCTCTTGTGGCAAAAGCCAAAGTCTATCCGGTGCTACATGGATCAGCAATGTTCAATATCGGCATCAATGAGTTGATGGACGCCATCACTTCTTTTATACTTCCTCCGGAATCAGTCTCAAACAGACTTTCAGCTTATCTCTATAAGATAGAGCATGATCCCAAAGGACATAAAAGAAGTTTTCTAAAAATAATTGACGGAAGTCTGAGACTTCGAGACGTCGTAAGAATCAACGATTCGGAAAAATCCATCAAGATTAAAAATCTAAAGACTATTTATCAGGGCAGAGAGATAAATTTTGATGAAGTGGGTGCCAATGATATCGCGATTGTAGAGGATATGGAAGATTTTCGAATCGGAGATTATTTAGGTGTTAAGCCTTGTTTGATTCAAGGATTATCCCATCAGCATCCCGCCCTCAAATCCTCCGTCCGGCCAGACAAGCCCGAAGAGAGAAGCAAGGTTATATCCGCTCTGAATACATTGTGGATTGAAGACCCGTCTTTGTCCTTTTCCATAAACTCATATAGCGATGAATTGGAAATCTCGTTATATGGTTTGACCCAAAAGGAAATCATACAGACATTGCTGGAAGAACGGTTTTCCGTCAAGGTCCATTTTGATGAGATCAAGACTATCTACAAAGAACGACCTGTAAAAAAGGTCAATAAGATTATTCAGATTGAAGTACCACCCAACCCTTACTGGGCCACAATAGGGCTGACTCTCGAACCCTTACCGTTAGGGACAGGGTTGCAAATCGAAAGTGACATCTCCTATGGTTATCTGAACCATTCTTTTCAAAACGCCGTTTTTGAAGGGATTCGTATGTCTTGCCAATCGGGGTTACATGGTTGGGAAGTTACAGATCTGAAAGTAACTTTCACTCAAGCCGAGTATTATAGCCCGGTAAGCACACCTGCTGATTTCAGACAGCTGACCCCCTATGTCTTCAGGCTGGCTTTGCAACAGTCAGGTGTGGACATTCTCGAACCGATGCTCTGTTTTGAGTTGCAGATACCCCAGGAGGCGAGTTCCAAAGCTATTACAGATTTGCAAAAAATGATGTCTGAGATTGAAGACATCAGTTGCAATAATGAGTGGTGTCATATTAAAGGGAAAGTTCCATTAAATACAAGTAAAGACTATGCCTCAGAAGTAAGTTCATACACTAAGGGCTTAGGTGTTTTTATGGTTAAGCCATGCGGGTATCAAATAACAAAAGGCGGTTATTCTGATAATATCCGCATGAACGAAAAAGATAAACTTTTATTCATGTTCCAAAAATCAATGTCATCAAAATAATGGAGCGGTCAGGGAATTAATATAAGACGCTGTGGCGACAGGAGCGTGAGGCAGTGCGCCGGGCGTATTACCTCACACAACCTTATCACCACCGCTTGCGTCCAAATGATGTGATAATTCAGGCGATAAGCCGTGTCAGTGGCCCGCGGATCCACAAACACGGCACATCGCCTTGTGCTGTTTATCGGTTGCCCGACTGATTCCGTGCTGCACACCGATTCAGCTTCGGGCAGTTCTGATTTTGGATATGATGCCCGGCTGAAGCCGGAGGCGGCGACAACGCCAGAGCAAAGCGAGGGCAAGCCTTCGCTCGACTCTCGCGTTGTCGCCTCTCTTTGGAATATCTGTCTGCAAACGATGACTGTGGCCGCTTCAAGGCTGGCACTTTGAAACGGCAACGGTCAAAGGTGGCCGGTTCTTTCCCTTGAAGATTTTGAGCCTCGGCAGGGACAGGCGTTTTGGCGTGCGAAGTTACTGCGTCCGGGAGGACCGTCAAGTGACGCTACGCTTGTGGTCGGCGTCCGCACTCGTGAGCCTCCACAAATTCTTCTCGTGCCTCAAACAATTTGGGTATCCCTCGCTTGCCGCTGACTACACACTTGCCTTATCCTCCCTTTATGGCCGCAGTCGTGGAACAGCACGAAAAACGGCCAGCCCTGCCGGAGAAGCTCAAAGAGCTTCAAACAAAAGGGAGAAAATTAACTCAAACGCTCAAACATCAAATGACTATGCGAGTAAAAAGAATGAAAGTAGCAGAGGGCAAACGGCTCAATATCGGGCAGTTCCCAAATTTCCACCGCTCCGGCTCCATTAGGGGCATGAAAAAACTCTACTATGGCGAGAACTGCCTTTTGGTACGCTGTGGCAACTACATCTACAACGTGACCTCCGAACCCTCAATCTACAATCAGGCAACAATCTAAATCATAAGAACATGGAAAATTATAACGGAATAGCAATATCCAACAACGACAAGGAATTTGTCGTGGCGTTTGACAACTTTGTCAACGGCAAAATGCAATCCGCAACCAACACAGGAAAGGCACTCGCCACAATACACCGCTATTTGCAGTCGCAGGCTTTCAAGGTGTGCGTGGCTTATATCCGTCAGCTCGCTGTCAACTACCGCACCGGCTATTATGACGAGCGGAACGAAACGACAGCCCGGAGAGCGGCGATGATGTACGACACACTGATGAACGGCGATGAAATCTATGACCCCGAATATAAGGAACTAAAGGATAAAAGCGTATGAACGACACCGATTTTCCCGAATACGGACGCCAGTGCGAGTTGCTGACACCGTGGCGAGGCTACCACCGTGGCACAATCGTAGGACTGAACGGCTACCGCTTCATCATCGAGGTAAGCAGTGGCGCGAGGATTGAACTTTACGAAGATGAAATTGAATTTGACTGACTATGAACAGACTGTTGACACCGAAATTTGAGGAAGCCATAAAGGACTATCCTCTGTACTCGCAGGACGGCAAGGAGAGAAATGCCGTGTGCGTGGCGATATTCACTATCGGAAATATCTGTTGGTTTGTGCTTGAAGGAGGCAAAGAGGGAGACGATACAATCCTTTACTGCATAGTGGTCGGACTCGGCGAAGATGAATACGGCTATGTGTCGCTCAAAGAACTTGCCGATGTCGAACTTGACTATCGCAAACAAGGCTTCGGCATTATCCGAGTGATACAAATGCCGTATTTCACCCCATGCCCCATAGGGCAAATAAGCGATGAGAGGCTTCAAGACTTCTTGAACCGCCTTTATGATTGACCGAACACGTCAGCCGTGGTGTTGTGCCACGGCTGACATTACCGAAAAATTCGGTCTGCCACCTCCATGCCGGACGTGGCAGACATAAACGTGTACTGACATGATTTTACAAACCATAATCCAAGTTGCCGCACAATGCGGCTGGAGTGTGACCGCCAATGTGAGAGACGGAAACATCACCTCTTTCGATTTCCGGCGGAATACCGAGAGCGGAGTGCCGTTCTGCTTCTCAGCCGACATGACCGGTAGCAAACCGACTTCGCTGGTGGACGACATACTGTCGTTCATCGACGCTTTCCAACCCGACATCTTCGCGCGGCAGTGGTGCCGGATTTCGGGTGCCGGAGAGAGCCGATATGCCCAAACACTCTCCGACATGGACGGCATACGCACCCGGGCATGGCTACTCGCCATCGACCTCTCCGAAGCCTTCGCCGCTCCGCGCCCCTCGCCGTGGTATCTCTGGAACTGACAGTGCCGTTTTATCGGTTCTTCCGTTTTCTTCCCCGCTTGACCTGCGGGTGGTCGAGCAGGAAAATTATGTCGCTTCCGAGTATCAGCCTGTGCCAGCCGTTTTCCGAGCGGCGGTATGGGAGTACCGGGGGCGATTGCCTCATGTATTCGTAAATCGTTGTATGGCTTATGCCGAGCAATTTTCTTGCCGCCATCACCGAATATAGCAAATCGGGGACTATCCTGTGAAAATCAGGGCGCATGGCTTTTCTCCCCACTTTCCATCACCGCCTGCCGGCGGTATGCGTTTATGAAAACTTCGGCGGCTTCCACTGCCATCTCTGCGGAGAGGCTGATATGCGCTGGCCACCTTGTAAGACGGTTCTCCGGAGTCACGACATCCGACAACCGAATGTCGTGATAATACAGCGCGACCGCAAGGTCATATTTCCGCTGTTCCCAATCTATGGGTGTAGGTTGTACGTTGTCTTTCATTTTTCCATGTTCTTTTGAGTGTTTATCCTGAATGTCTTTCCTCGCAAGGCGACGAAATTGAACATCTCCTTGAAGCGGTCATATATCCTCTCGCCATAGGCCTCCTGTATCTGGTCGATTGTGAAGTTGGTGGTGGCATGGGTGAACTGGTGGTAGCGGTTGTCGTAGCGTGACTGGAAGATGTACTGCATAACATTCTCGAAGTTGCCGTACCTTCCTGTCGGCAATGTCTCGCTGCCAAGTTCGTCAAACGCCTGTCTTGGACTGTCGATATACTGCCTGATGCCCCGGTAGCCTCCGTATATTGACTCATCGGCGTAAGCGGCGCATACATCAATCACGTTGTCTATCCGGAAATAATACCGGTTGCCCTCGATGTGCGGCCTCACAAGGGAGCAGAACTCCCTGATGATTTTCAGCATGGTGGATTTGCCCGTACCTATGTCGCCCCAAATAAGAAGCCCCTTGTCCGGATCAAGGTTGCCGTCATAGTCCATCACCGCCCAGTGAACGATGTCGTTGTATGCCGGTTTCATTTCTTCCCTCACTGTGAAGCCCGGGCAGACAGCAACGGCACACTGCATGAAAAGTGTCTTGTATTCGCTAATCCTCGATAAGTCCACAGTTCGGTTTGATCGGCGTTCTGCGGCCTCTCTGATTTCCCTGACGGCTTCCGCCGGGTTTATTTTCTTTGGGTATGCCATTGTTCCGTTCTCGTTCTAATCGGGCGCGGGCCCAGTTGAAAAAATGATCCTTGCACTCCTGCACGGTCTGATGATTCTTTTTCTTGATCCTGCACTCCTGAAAAAAGTCAGGAAGCATATTTTCAAGTATCTTCCTTTCGCAGTGCAAGGCTCCGGCTATTTCGTCGAGCGAAGCCGTATCCTTTGAAAAAATTTCAAAAACTTCTCCTTCACGCGCGGGGGAGAGAGAATTTTTATTTATATTATTATCTATATAATATATGTCCCCAAAGGTGTCCCCAACAGTGTCGGAAGAAGTGTCCCCATTTGTGGGGGATTGAGCTTCTGAAGAAGCCCCGATAGCCGTTGTATCCGATGGAGCCATGATTGAAAAGCCGGGTATCTGATCCATGACAAGCACCGTGTATAATGTCGCGTTGCCTATTTCAAGTCGCCGTATCCACTTCTGCGCCTCAAAAATCCTCATGTATCTTCCTACTGTATCTTTGTCCGCTCCGATTGAGGCGGCCAGTTTTCGTGTCGAGGCCACGAACTGACCGGGCAGGATGTCTATTGTCGTGCCTTTTATGGGATATGTGCCTTTGGCTCTATGCACGCGGAAAAGTATCTCCAGCCAGAGATGTACCATCCGGCTCTCGGAGTAGAGCCATTCCACGTCGCGGAGATAGTGCATTACGGGTATCCATGAACGGTTCATTTCGGCTGTTTATATTCTTGGGGTACATATATATTGGAGTTGTGCGTATGCCTCAGGCTTTTCCGCTTGGAGTGTCAACATCGCGGTCTGTCACATATAGTTCCTTCGGGAACACCACACATCCGGCAATCCTCTCTATCTCTTTCTTGCAGAAGGAGGGTATGCAGCAGCATCCGGCTTTCCAGTTATAGAATGTCTTGCGTTTGATGCCTTCTCCGCAGGCTCTTACTACCGCTGTCACGAAAAAACGGTGGTCAGTATGGGGTAGCGTGGCGAGATAGTCGTTAAGACACTTGGAGTCAATCTCTTTGATCTGTTGTGTAGTCATAATTTCGTCCTTTAAGATTAAATGAATCAGGTCTGCCGTTTTTTTTCAAGTGTTGCGTATCCGGCACGCTCCCTCACATCGTAAAGAGAGAGGAAAAAACGCCGCCCGTTACGCTCCGCTTTCAGGGAGCCGTCATGTATCGCGTCGCGTACACGCTGGTCTGAACAGTGCATGATCTCCGCCGCCTCACGCACGGTTATCTTTCTGTCGGGAGGCACCGGTGCGGTGATGTTCCGCTTTATCTCTTCAAGGGTGTTCTCAATCCTTGTGAGCCTCATTGTTATGCGTCTGTCTTCACTCATAGTCGTATCCGTTTTATAAGCTGTTTGACATTTTTTCTTTTAGCAACCATTAGCTATGTTTAGAAAAATGATTATCTTTGCAATTAGAAATAATTAATCTAAATTAGGTAGTTGCATTAACACTAACAAACTAATTGTACTAAATGATTGTTTGAAGTGTTATTATTGGAAATACCTAATCAAATTTATTATAAAATATAAACATGAGTTTATGGACAACATAAGAAATAGGGTGAGACAGGCGATGGAATGGCTGAAAGACAACAGGCTGTTCAACTCCAACCGTGTCATTGCGGAAAAGATGGGCTACAATCCCAGTGTCGTGTCACAGGTGATAACCGGCAAATCCAAAGTGACGGAACGCTTTGTCAAAAGCCTGTGCAGCATATACCAGCCCCTGAGTTTCGATTGGATATGGAACGGGAATGGGAACATGATACAGGAGACAGTTCCACGACAGCCGGAAGCGGATCCGGAGCCGCCGCAGATGGACCGCTTCTCATATATCCTCGCTGACATGGCTGAGATCATAAAGAACATGACGGCCTTCATGGGGCCGATGAATAACCGGCTTGAACGTCTGGAAAAGAGGATTGATGAACAGGCGAAGGAGATAGAACGGCTACGCTCTGAACTGTCTGCAAAAGAGAAAGCCGCCACCTCCCGGAAGAAGTGACGGCTGCACCCATGTTAAGGTAGAGATTATTTAAGTTTACCGAAGCCCTGTATGACGCTCGTCTGAAGCACATGGGCGTATTTCTCGGTCATTGCCACGTTGGAGTGGGCGAGCATCTTGCTCACAGTCTCGATACCCACGCCTTTTGTCAACGCCCACGTTGCAAACGTGTGGCGGCCTACGTGCATTGTCAGGTTGATGTGCAGACTGGCAAGGTTGGCGATTATCTTCAACTGGTCGTTGCATTTCTGGTTGCTCATCAGATTGAGGTTGTAGTTGTACTTTTTCAATATGGCTATCGCCTTAGGCAACAGCACAATCGTATAGGGCATACCGGTTTTCATACGCTTGTCTCGTATGCAGTAGTCCTCGCCCTGCCTGAACACGTCCGACTTCTTGATCTTCACAAGGTCGGAGTACGCCAGCCCTGTGTAGCATGAGAAGATAAACATATCGCGCACTTTCTCGGTCATGCCGTAGAGTTCAAGGGCTTCCACGCGATCACGTTCCTCTTCGGTAAGGAATTTTATGCCCTCCGATTTTCCACGCGAAATCCTCATGCCGTCGTATGGGTTGGACTCCAGCTTCTCAAACTGTATCGCCTCCACGATATAGGGTTTGAGGCGTTTGTGATAGCCGTGAACCGATGCCTGGGCTGTCACACGCTTGCGTATGAAATCGTCCCATAATCTGATGTTCTTTGGGGTGAGGTCGCTGAAGAAGCGTATCAGCCCGAAGTCGCGCAGGCATTTGAGCATCACCTTGTGCTGCTTGCGTGTTGACTCCGTGACCGGGCGCATGTCGATACGTTCCTCCAGCCAGTCGAGAAAACTTGCCGACGAACCCTGCAACTTCGTTTTCTTGACCTTTTTGAGAAGCGACAGGTCGTATTCGCCCTTTGTCGAGGCTATGGACGACATCTTCTCATGCAGACCGTCATAGACACGGCGTATCTGCTCGTTCAGATGGTCGGCCTGAGGGTGGTTGACCACCTCCTTGCCGTTCCACTGCTGCTTGAGTACAGCCACGCCGGTGGAGAGACGGACGCGCTCACGGTTGTACGACACCTCAATCTCCACGGTGCCGGGGTTGACGGCCGATGCCTTCTTGCGGCGGTCGAAAACAATCTTGATCTGTGGTATTCCTGCCATAAGTAAAAGATTTTAAGAATGATACATTCAAATTTCTCGTGATGTGGTACACGAAAAAGCGTGTACCACAAATTCCGGGAAATGTACCACACGTGTACCACATACCATTTCAACGCATCCAACAACGAGGCTGTTGCACGCCCCGAATCTTTTGGAAACATTTAGCACAAAATAGCAAATATCAGAGAGTTGGCACTCTAAACAGGCTCCGGTCGCTATGGCAAGACCGGGGCAGGAGACAACGGCTGATATTTGTTGGAAAAGCTGGTACATTTGTGGTACTTTTTTGTGGTACATTCACGAAATCTGTACCAAAGATAATGTGCTAATTCCGAACTAACAAATGCTAACTTTGGCTATCGGCAGGAAATACGGTTTGTGCTAAATCTTTCTAAATCAAGATTTTATAAAATTGCTAACACTTGCACATCAGTCACTTACGGACACGAAAAAAGGGCCACTGAAAAGTGACCCTTTAGTGATCCGCCTGGGGCTCGAACCCAGGACCCCAACATTAAAAGTGTTGTGCTCTACCAGCTGAGCTAGCGAATCCTGCTTTTGGAGGATATCTGCTCTATGTTTGTTGAGCTTGTTTAAGGCTCAGAAGCGTTTTTCCTTAAAAGCAGTGCAAAGGTAAGGCATATTTTTGAATCCTGCAAGTATTTTGCAAAATTTTCGTGATTTTTTCTAAATTTTCTGCTTTTAGGCCCCAAAACATAGGGGTATTTTATTGGAATTGCCTAAATTTGTACCTTATGAAAGGAATTGTTATCAAAAATACCGGGAGCAATTATTTGGTCCGTACCGAAGACGGACGGGATCTCTCGTGCAAAATAAAAGGAAATTTCCGTCTGAAAGGTATTCGCACCACAAATCCTGTGGCTGTTGGCGATATCGTTTCTCTTACCGAGACAGCCGGCGGGAGTGACACACCATATATAATATCGGTGGAACCTCGTCGTAATTATATAATACGTCGCTCAAGCAATCTGTCAAAGCAAGCTCACATTCTTGCGGCCAATCTTGACCAGGTGTGCCTTGTGGTTACACTGTTTCACCCTACCACTTCCACGACTTTCATTGACCGCTTTCTTGCTACGGCCGAGGCTTATCGTGTCCCGGCTGTTATTGTCATAAATAAGGTTGACCTGCTTGCCGATGATCCCGAGGCTCTTGAGTATCTTGAGGCTGTGAAGTATCTTTACGAATCTATCGGATATAAGGTGTGTGTGCTTTCGGCTCTCACCGGCGACGGCATCGAACAGCTTAGGGAGACTCTCTCGGGCAAAGTCACTCTTTTCTCCGGAAATTCGGGTGTGGGAAAATCCACTCTCATAAATGACCTTATACCGGGTGCCGACTTAGCGACTGCAGAAATATCATATATACATGATACGGGTATGCATACAACGACTTTCTCAGAGATGTTTGCCGTCCCTGATATGCCCGAAGGTACATATATCATCGATACTCCCGGAGTAAAGGGGTTCGGCACTCTTGAGTTTGACAAACATGAAGTAGGCCACTATTTCCCTGAAATATTCCGCTATGGAGCCGAGTGTCGTTACAGCAACTGCACACATACCCACGAGCCAGGATGTGCCGTCAAACAAGCTCTTGACGACAATCTTATAGCCCAGTCCCGCTATGCGTCATATCTCTCAATCCTTGAGGATGAGAATGATGAAAAATACCGCAAAGGCTACTAAGCCTGCTCCCCATCGCCCTAAACATATAATCAGTCAAATATATTTTCACGATTTTTGGCATCATGACCGTCAGTTGTGAAAATTATGTCAACGGCGAGTCCCAAAAACGTCCGCGAATTGTTTTCACCTATATATAATATAACAACTCGCGACGTACACGTCACCCAATCCAATGAAACATTACGTAACCCTCATCATAATATTGCTCGTGACGGCCATTACAAGTCCGGCGGCCACGCGCAAACCTAAGAAGACAGCCCGTCAAGCCAAGACGAGCAAGACTGTAAAGGCTGAGCCACGTACCTCGGGTCCGTTTGTCGTACGTCTTGACACTCCCGAAGCTCCGGCCGGACTTGACGGCAAAAACATTGCGCTGTGGGCAAGCCATGGCCGGTATTACGACGCAAACGAGGACCGCTGGCAATGGCAGCGAGGACGACTCATGGGTACTGTCGAAGACCTGTACTCCGTTAGCTATGTTTATCCGTATCTTGTGCCTATGCTTGAAAATGCCGGGGCTTATGTCTTGATGCCGCGCGAGCGAGATACATCAAATATCGAGGTAATCGTTGATGCAGACGGAGGCTTGGCCCAAAACGGTTATTCAGAAAAGAATGGAAGCAAGGCATGGTCGACCGCTGAAAACAAGCGTGGATTTGCCTATAAGTCCGACATATTTACAGGCACATCCAACCCGTTTATGCATGGGTCCCTGCGCAAAATCCCGACAATCAAGGATATTGACAAGGCTTCATCAGCCATATGGACAGCCGACATTCCCGAGCAAGGCGAATATGCCCTCTATGTCAGCTATGCCTCTCTTCCTGAAAGCGCGCGTGACGCCCGTTATAGAGTTAAATCATTGCGTGGTGTCGAAGAGTTTCAGGTCAACCAGACCATGGGTGGCGGCACATGGGTATATCTCGGTACATTTCCATTTGCCAAAGGCTCATCACCCGTAGTAGAGTTGCTGAACGTCTCGGAAGAGGACGGCAAAGTAGTGACAGCCGATGCTATCAAGATAGGCGGAGGTCAAGGCAATATCCAACGCGGCTCAGGTGACACAGCTTCGACAAGCGGCTATCCGCGCTTCACCGAAGGAGCACGTTACTGGCTCCAATGGGCCGGCATACCGTCAAGCGTTTATTCCATAACAGGAGGTGAAAACGATTATGAAGATGACTACAAGTCACGAGGAATGTGGGTCAACTATCTTGCTGGAGGCTCAAAATCGCTTCCGGGGCACAACGGACTCGGTATTCCGGTCGACCTGTCGTTTGCACTACACACCGATGCTGGCACAACCGATGACGATGTAACCACCGTCGGCACACTGCCCATTGTCTCCACAGCCGGAGGGACTCTCGGAAATGGCAAAAGCCGAAAAACGGCTCTGACATACGCCAATACGGTCACCAATCAGATAATAGATGATATCTGGAGTCTATATGATCCAAACTGGACACGACGCAAACTACGTGACAAGCAATATCACGAAGCCCGCGAGCCACAGGTCCCGGCAATGCTCCTTGAACTTCTGAGCCATCAGAATTTTGCCGACATGCGTTATGGGCTCGATCCTAATTTCAGGTTTCACGTATGCCGCGCCATATATAAAGGTATGCTAAAATATCTGCATCAGACCGAAGGCACACCCTATATTGTCGCGCCCTTACCTGTCAAGGAGTTTTCTATCGCAGGATCAGACGGAGACTATACACTTAGCTGGTCCCCTACCCCCGACCCGCTCGAACCGACCGCCAAAGCCGAATATTATATCGTCTATGAGCGCGTAGATGACGGAGCCTTTACAGAGCTCGCCATTATCGACGACTGCTCTATCACTGTCGCGCCCGAGGACAGCCGTATATACAGCTATATGATTGTCGCGGCCAATGACGGAGGACGCAGCTTTCCATCGGAAGTGCTCGCTCTATGCCATATGTCGGGAGAAATGCCACAAGTCACAATCGTCAACGGTTTCACACGCGTGTCAGGTCCGTCAGAGGTGTATCGCGACGGAAATGTAGGATTTGATTATGAGGACGACCTTGGCGTTCCCTACATCAGCGATGTACTTTTCACAGGAGCGCAGACCGAGTTTCGCCTCGGTGAACCGTGGAAATCCAACGATGCTCCGGGTCATGGCGCAAGCCGTGCAACGCATGAGACAATGGTTATAGCCGGCAACACTTTTGACTTTGCATATGTCCATGGGACTGCTATCAAAAGTGCCGGACACTCATTCATCTCCCAAAGCTTTGATGCCTTTGTCAAATCGACCGACTCTCCGCGCATCATAGATCTCATACTCGGCAAGCAGAAAGAGATTACAGCCGGGGCATCGTCAGCTACCCGCTACAAGCCATTCACGGCCGAGCTCAAGCAACGTCTCACCGAGCTTTCCGATGCAGGTAGCGCACTCCTTGTCAGCGGCAGCTACATAGGCCAAGATCTTTTTGACAATCCTTTCAGCATGCCATCCGTATCACAAGCCGACAGGGCGTTTGGCCACAGTGTCCTCGGCATCGACTGGCGACAGTCAAAAGCCACTGTCACCGGTATGGTAAAGGAAGTCAACTCGAAATATGCCCAATTTAACGGACATCTTAAGTTCGGCTTTAATCAGCAACTGTCATCCGAATGTTATGCTGTCGAATCGCCCGAATCGTTTATACCGGCCCAGCCGTCAGACGGAGCCGTCATCCTGCGTTATTGTGAAAATGACTATCCTGCCGGCACGGCCATGTCATCGACTACCCACAAGGCTGTTGTGCTCGGATTCCCGTTCGAGACCATAACCGACCCGTCCGACAGACTCAAGCTTATGAAGCAGATCATGGCCTTTCTGACATTACAGCCCCGACACCTGTCGGCTCAAGACTCCATAAAAGTATTTGCCGGAACACTCATAGCCCCTGAAGAAATTTCGCTCTCATCCGAGGCATATACCGTCAACGGCATGCCACTATTCATGAGAGACCCGGCAAAACTCAACGAGCCCGAAACCCGTCGCACCCGCCGCAGAAAATCTTAGAGGCCAATACATTTGTCATCCTTAACCACCACCATCTCAACCATCCACCCAATCACACCTCTTGCAATGGAAAAAGCAAATACCCCCCACTCCCGCCTATCAACATATTCACTCCGTAAAATAATATCAGACGACAAATATACACTCGTAAATCTGACTGATGAACTTATCGAATTCAATCTCGGCGGCTATGACCGCATGCGACAGATACTTGATATGTCAGACTCTCCGTTTGCCTATAGTGATTATATTGACAACGGTGCGTTACATCGGCTTATACCTTTTCAGGCAGGAGCTTTACGCGATGACTTTGATTTTGGGAAAGTTGTCATGATACGCACACGGTGCATGAGAGAGATTCTCGATAATACTGACAAAGAGTATGAAGCTGCCGGGTGGTATAGCCTGCGACTCGGCCTTACCCGAATGGGAATGCCGGCCTATTGTCCGGAGCCGCTGTACAGCACAAGCAGAAAAGCTACGGATATTGACGGCGAAGCCGCCCACTTTGCCTACGTCGACCCTAAAAACCGTGAATCACAAATAGAACTGGAGCAAGCTGTCACCGACCATCTCATCAAAATCGGAGGCTATATCCCACCATTCCGACGAAACAAAATCAATGTATCGGAAGGGACCTTTCCTGTGGAAGCAAGTGTAATCATACCTGTCAGAAACCGTGAACGTACCATTTCCGACGCCGTAC
This sequence comes from Duncaniella muricolitica, assembly GCF_910574735.1. Classification (NCBI taxonomy): domain Bacteria; kingdom Pseudomonadati; phylum Bacteroidota; class Bacteroidia; order Bacteroidales; family Muribaculaceae; genus Duncaniella; species Duncaniella muricolitica. The sequence goes on from NZ_CAJTCF010000003.1 coordinate 26,795, forward strand.
ATTCAGCCCTCGGCCAACAGACCGACTTTGACTTCAATATAATCGTCGTCGACAACCGCAGCTCTGACGCGACATCCGAAATTCTTACCGAAATCGCGTCCGGCTCACCCCGTCTACACATAATCGACACCTCTTCACTCCCCTACCCTTATATCGGCATCGGAGGGTGCTGGAATCTGGCACTTCAGTCAGAACATTGCGGACGTTTTGCCGTGCAACTTGACAGTGACGATCTGTACATCTCGCCCAAGACACTCCAAAAGGTTGTCGACAAATTCCTTTCCGAGCAGTGCGCCATGGTCATCGGGTCATATACCCTCACAGATTTCAACCGCAACATACTCCCTCCGGGACTCATCGACCATGCCGAATGGACCGACGAAAACGGGGCCAACAACGCCCTGCGCATCAACGGACTCGGGGCTCCCCGTGCATTTTACACACCGATAGCCCGCAACATCGAGTTTCCCGACACATGTTATGGTGAAGACTATGCAATGGGGCTTGCCATAAGCCGGCAATACCACATAGGCCGCATATATGAATCACTCTATCTGTGCCGACGCTGGGAGGACAACACCGACCATTCCCTCAGCCGTGACCGAATCAACCAAAACAACTACTACAAGGATTCAATACGTACTCTCGAACTCAAAACCCGCATAGAATGGCTAAAAAAAACACGCTGATCCCCATTCAGGATGACATTAACACACTCTTCGACAGCCAGCTTAACGAATGGAAGCTGCTCAGTGACAACTATGCCATCTATGACGAATCGCCATATGATAAAATATTTTTCTCCGACGTCTTCTGGGAGGGGAGCAAAATACTCCTTAACTATCGCAAAGCATCACTTTCGGCCGACCTTAAAGCAATAGCCGACGGCCGACGGCCATGCTTCCTGTGTGACAACGCCCGTCCGGCAGAGCAGAGCCATGTCAACTGGGGAGATTACAAGATACTGGTGAATCCCTATCCGGCGTCTGACATACATTTCACTATCGTAAACCGCGACCACACTCCTCAGCACCTTGGCGAACGCATACTTGACATGGCCAGGCTCACACGCATTCTTCCTGACTGCTGCATTTTTTATAACGGTCCGAAATGCGGAGCATCCGCACCCGACCACATGCACTTTCAGGCTGTCGACATCCATGAAAGTGCCAACTTCATGCGCACCGCCCAATACATGACTGAAATCTGCCATATCGGGAAAAGCCGTCTCTATATTCCCAAGCCCAACATGGCTGCCTACGGTCACTTCATCCTTGAGATAAAAGATGATGCCGACATAATGCCTATGTTTGATCTCGTCACATCTTCAATGCCAAAGGGTGAAGGGCACGAACCAATGATGAATGTCGTGGCCTTTAAGATGGGAAAGACAACCCGCATAGTCATCATCCCCCGCAAGAGTCACCGACCGTCATGCTATGGCAGCGAAAGCGACCGGATGCTCATCAGCCCGGCCTCGCTTGAGATGATGGGCAAATTCATCACCTCTCGCCATGAAGACTATGACCGACTTGACGAACAGACAATACAACTTATATATGACGAGGTTGGTTATACTACCGCCGAAATTACAGGATTCATAAAGACAATATCCGAATGAAAGAACCTTATGTAACCATAGGCATCCTGTCAGGCACAACCGTAGACTTCGAGTTGACAGGCATCTTCTCCACTTCCGATGAAAAAGTTGTCACCGGACATCACTCTGTGGAGATTGCGGAGTCGGGGCTTGGTATCCTATGGAATAACAGAGTATACACGACCATAGAATTTACGCCTTCCTCCTACGATGGCGACACCTTCGAGCTGGAAGGAGTCACCATTGGTGTAGACTTCCACTGGGAGCGAAAAGAGAACCAACGTTTCCGAGGCTCGCTTAAACTCATAATCGACAACGGAAAGATTATCGCCATCAACGTGGTCAAAGTTGAAGATTATCTCATATCAGTCATATCAAGCGAGATGAAAGACACCTCGTCAATCCCGCTTCTGCGCGCCCATTCGGTAATATCAAGATCTTGGTTGCTCAAACAGATGCAAAGCAAAAACTCCGCATCCTACCGCAAACCTCTCTCCGCCTCGACCGACAACGAGGAGATAATACGCTGGTGGGACCATGAAGACCATTCGCTGTTTGACGTATGCGCCGACGATCACTGCCAGCGTTATCAGGGCATAGGACGCGTGTCAGGCTGCATTGCGGCCGGAGCTGTGGCCGACACCCGAGGCTTGGTGCTCATGCATGCCGATAAACTGTGTGACGCACGCTTCTCCAAATGTTGCGGAGGCGTGTTCGAGCGATTTGAATCATGCTGGGATGACACACCTCACCCCTACCTCATCCCGCGGCGTGACTATATAGAGTCCACAAAATATCCCGACCTGACCAACGAGGAGGAAGCCGGCAAATGGATTATGGCATCACCAACATCGTTCTGCAACAGTGCCGACCGCCACACATTGTCGCAAGTGCTCAACAGATATGATCTCGAGCGCAACGACTTTTACCGATGGACACAGCACTATTCTCGTCAACAACTGTCGGCACTAATAGAGTCACGCTCGGGCCTTGGTGTTGGAGAAGTCATCGACCTCATCCCCTTGCAGCGTGGCAGCTCGGGCCGCATTGTAAAGCTCCAGATAGTCGGCACATTACGCTCGGTGGTCATAGGCAAGGAACTTATGATACGACGCACCCTATCCGAGTCACACCTGCTTAGCTCGGCCTTCGTGGTCGAGCGACACTTCGACTCAGACAGCACACTGCCCGATGCTTTCACTCTGCACGGGGCCGGATGGGGCCACGGAGTGGGCCTGTGTCAGATAGGCGCGGCCGTGATGGGCGAAAAGGGCCACAGCCACGAGGAAATATTACAACATTATTATCCCGGAGCATCAATAGTAAAAATCTACTGACCTATGGACAAGACTATCCCAACCACCCGACCGGCCAAACGCTCGCCCTGGGCCTGGGTCCCGACCCTCTATTTCGCCCAAGGCATACCTTACATCGCCGTGATGACGCTGTCGGTCATAATGTACAAACGCCTCGGCATCTCCAACACCGACATAGCCCTCTACACCGGCTGGCTCTATCTGCCATGGGTCATCAAACCGTTCTGGAGTCCTTTTGTCGACATCTTCTCCACCAAGCGTCGCTGGGTGCTGGCCACACAGTGGCTTGTAGCTCTGACATTTGCCGGCATCGCCTTTACACTGCCCACACCATTTTTTTCAGTCTCACACTGGCCATATTCTGGCTTGTCGCCTTCATATCAGCGACACATGACATTGCCGCAGACGGTTATTATATGCTCGCACTCACACCCCACGAGCAATCATTCTATGTAGGCATCCGTTCCACGTTCTACCGCATAGCCTCCGTAATAGGCCAAGGCGCGCTTGTGGTGGTGGCCGGAATCATCGAAGAGCACACAGATAATATTCCGCTCGCATGGAGCGCAGTGTTTGTGTTGCTCTCGGGTTTGTTTCTGTCTTTCGCCCTCTACCACACATGGGCTCTCCCGAAAGTAGAAAACAACAGCTCGGCCACCAGACACGACACAAAGGAAATACTTGACGAATTTGTCCATGTATTCGCAGCATTCTTCCGTAAAAAACAGGCAGGGACAGCCATACTCTTTATGCTTCTCTACCGACTTCCCGAAGCTCAGCTCGTCAAACTCATCAACCCGTTTCTCCTCGACCCAGTATCGGCCGGCGGACTCGGCCTGTCAACCTCGGAAGTAGGCATCGTATACGGCACCATAGGCATAATAGGTCTCACACTCGGAGGCATCGCCGGCGGTCTCGTAGCCGCGCGCCGTGGTCTCAACTATTGGCTCAGACCAATGGCATGGAGCATGTCGCTGACATGTCTTACGTTTGTCTATCTCAGTTGGGCCACATCACCGGGTCTACTTACCATTAACGCCTGTGTATTTATCGAACAGTTCGGCTACGGATTCGGCTTTACCGCCTATATGCTATATCTCATATATTTTTCCGAGGGCAAATTCTCCACGGCCCATTACAGCATATGCACAGGCTTTATGGCCCTCGGCATGATGCTCCCCGGCATGGCCGCCGGATGGATACAGGACACCATCGGCTACCGCTACTTCTTCATATGGACAATGATATGCTGCATAGCCACCATCGCGGTGTCACACTTGCTTAAAATCAATCCCGCTTTCGGTAAGAAAAATTGAACCATCCACCTTGTGTCGCGGTTATAATCGGAATAACCCGACATACAAAAACGTTTATGAAAATGTTGACATCCCTTCTGGGCCTTTCGCTTCTCATGACCGCCATGTCATGCTCCAATCAACCCTCTGACGTGACGACCGAACATAATGTCACCCCGCCAGTTACTGCGTCAACTGTACAGATGGTAGTAAAACCCGGCATAGAAGTCCTGCGTGACAACGGATTCAGGCAACTGGCCGGAAAGCGGGTCGGACTGATTACCAACCCCACAGGAATTGACAACGACATGCGCTCTACCATCGATATTCTGGCCGAAGCTCCCGATGTAAAACTCACCGCACTATTTGCGCCGGAACACGGTGTGCGCGGCAACCATGTGGCCGGAGCCTCTGTAGCCAATGATGTCGACAAGAAGACGGGCATACCCGTGTACTCACTGCACGGCCGCACACGCAAGCCCACCCCCGAAATGCTTCGCGACATCGACGTGCTCGTCTATGACATCCAGGACATCGGATGCCGCAGCTACACATTCATTTCCACAATGGGACTCGCCATGGAGGCCGCCGCTCGCGACGGCAAAGAATTTATCGTGCTCGACCGCCCCAACCCGCTCGGAGGCCGACGTGTCGAAGGTAACATTGTGGAGAAAGGCCGTGAATCGTTTGTCGGACAATACCCCATCCCTTATATCTACGGGCTCACACCGGGCGAGCTGGCCACATATCTCAACGCCAACGGACTTACAGGGCAAAAAAAAGTCGACTTGACAGTAATCCCGATGGAAGGGTGGCATCGTGACATGACATTTGCCGACACAGGCATGCCGTGGGTGCTCCCGTCACCCCACATACCCACTACCGACGCGGCACTGCTTTATCCTGCCACCGGCATCATGGGAGAATTGGACTATGTATCCATCGGAGTCGGCTACACACTGCCGTTTAGCCTCACAGGTGCTCCATGGATTGACGCAACCGCACTCTCCGACCGCCTCAACGCTATAGGTCTTGACGGAGTGGAGTTCAGACCTATTTATTTCAAACCTTTCTACACGATGTTCAAAGGCGAAAACCTCGGAGGCATACAGATCTATGTCCGCGAGCGAGCCACAGCACCACTGTCAATTATACAATTTTATATTATGCAGGAACTGGCGGCCCTATATCCCAACCACAAGGCCTTCACATCAGCCCAGGCATCCCGGCTCAAGATGTTTGACCAGGTGTGCGGCTCTCCAGAAGTCAGACGACTCTTTTCCACCCATTATAAAGTGGCCGACATGAAAGAATTTTGGGATAAAGACGCATCACGGTTTAAAGAAGCCTCAACAAAATATTATCTTTACCAATGAAAATAATTTTTGATTGCGGAAGCACCAAGACCTCGGTCGCCATCATCTCGTCAGACTCCCCTACCCTGCATCTCGATCTGGCCAACGGATATAATGCTCTGACAGGCGGAGACGACGAACTCCGTACACTCATATCGTCACATCCCGCCATGGACCCGTCACATACCATGGCCAGACAAATCCACTATTATGGTGCCGGATGCGCCACTCCACAGGCATGCCTTAGAGTCGGCTCACAGTTGGCCGGCATATTTCCACAGGCCGAGATACACATCAACAGCGACATGCTCGGAGCCGCGAGAGCTGTATGTGGAGACACCCCCGGCATAGTGGGCATACTCGGGACCGGCTCTAACTCATGCCTATATGACGGTAAAGAGATTACAGCCAACGTCTCTCCCCTCGGCTACATACTCGGCGACGAGGGGAGCGGAGCCGTATTAGGACGACGCTTTCTCGGCATGCTACTCAAAAACCAGTTTCCGACCCGTCTTAAACAACTGTTTGAGGCAAGATTTCACCTCGACATACCTGACATAATCACCCGCGTATACCGCACCCCGCGCCCCAACGCCTTTCTTGCATCATTTGCCCCGTTCATAGCCGAAAACGCCCATATTCCCGAAATATCGACATTTCTTTACGACGAATTTTCACGCTATGTGACATACAATCTCATGAACTACACGGCGTTTCCAGAACTTCCGATCCACCTCGTCGGCTCCATCGCACTTCACTTCAGGCATCATATCGAAAAAGCCGTCAATGATAAAGGCGGCCACATTGGCAACATCACAGCCACCCCAATCATAGGTCTCGCCACATACCACTCCATGACCTGAAACATCCAAATCTCATGTAAAAAGTATAATTTCAGCAAAAGAAGACCAAATACCTTGATTTCTGAACAAAAATTTTTTATCTTTGCAAGGTAATTCAGAAATTTCCTTGCTACAACACCCGATACACAGTTTATAATATCAATATCTAATATACATTTTTTAACCACCACAAAATGAAAAGAGTTTATACATTTGGAGATGGTAAAGCCGAGGGTAATGCCTCAATGCGCAATCTCCTTGGCGGCAAAGGTGCCAACCTTGCTGAGATGAACCTGCTGGGCATGCCTGTACCTCCGGGCTTCACCATTACCACCGAAGTATGTACCGAATATACTCAGTATGGTCGCGACGAAGTGGTCAAGAACCTTACCAAAGAAGTAGAAGCCGCTATAGCCCACGTTGAGGAGCTTACCGGCAAGAAATTCAACGATCCCACCAACCCCCTCCTTGTATCAGTGCGCTCGGGAGCCCGCGCATCCATGCCCGGCATGATGGACACAGTGCTCAACCTCGGCATGAACGACGCCACCGTAGCATCGCTCGCCGAAAAGAGCGGCAATCCCCGCTTCGCATGGGACAGCTACCGTCGTTTCGTACAGATGTACGGTGACGTAGTGCTCGGCATGAAGCCCAAATCGAAGACCGACATCGACCCCTTCGAGGAAATCATGGACAAGAAAAAAGAGGCCAAGGGCGTCAAGCTTGACACCGAGCTCGATGTAGAAGACCTCCAGGACCTCGTTAAGCTCTTCAAGGCCGCCGTGAAGGAATTTACCGGCAAAGACTTCCCCGACAACGCATGGGAACAGCTCTGGGGCGGCATCTGCGCCGTGTTTGACAGTTGGATGAACGAGCGCGCCATCCTCTACCGCCGCATGAACCAGATACCCGAAGAATGGGGTACAGCCGTCAACGTACAGGCTATGGTCTACGGCAACATGGGCAACAACTCTGCCACCGGCGTGGCATTCAGCCGCGATGCAGCCACCGGCGAAAACATGTTTAACGGCGAATACCTCATCAATGCCCAGGGCGAAGACGTCGTAGCCGGTATCCGTACACCCCAGCAGATCACAATCGAAGGCTCACGTCGCTGGGCCGTCCTCCAGGGCATCAGCGAAGAGACCCGTGCCGAGAAATATCCCTCGCTCGAAGAGTCAATGCCCGTATGCGCTGCCGAACTTATCGCCATCGCACATAAGCTCGAAGCCTACTACAAAGACATGCAGGACATGGAGTTCACCATCCAGGACGGCAAGCTCTGGATGCTCCAGACCCGTAACGGCAAGCGCACAGGCGCAGCCATGGTCAAGATAGCCATGGACCTCTTCCGTGAAGGCGAAATCGACGAGAAGACCGTGCTCAACCGCATGGAGCCCCAGAAACTCGACGAGCTCCTCCATCCCGTCTTCGACAAAGCAGCCCTCAAGCGCGCCAACGTCGTTGCCAAAGGCCTTCCCGCATCACCCGGTGCAGCCACCGGCCAGATAGTATTCTCAGCCGAAGAAGCCGAAGCCTGGTCAGAGAAAAAACGCAAAGTCATACTCGTACGTATCGAGACCTCACCCGAAGACCTCCGCGGTATGGCCGTAGCACAGGGCATCCTCACCATGCGTGGCGGCATGACCTCTCACGCAGCCGTAGTAGCTCGCGGTATGGGCAAATGCTGCGTATCAGGCGCAGGTGAAATCCGCGTAGACTACAAAGCCAAGACCGTAGAAATGGCCGGCAAGACATACAAAGAAGGCGACTGGATTTCACTCAACGGCTCGACCGGTGAAGTATATGACGGCCAGGTGCCCACAGTTATGCCCGAACTCGGAGGCGACTTCGGTCAGGTAATGAACTTTGCCGCAAAATACACCAAGACACTCGTACGCACCAACGCCGATACCCCCCGCGACGCCAAGCAGGCACGCGCATTCGGCGCACAGGGCATCGGTCTCTGCCGCACCGAACACATGTTCTTCGAAGGCGACCGCATCAAAGCCGTACGCGAAATGATTCTCGCAAGCGACGTCGAAGGCCGTCGTCTCGCACTCGCCAAACTCCTCCCCATGCAGCGCGGCGACTTTGAAGGCATCTTCGAAGCTATGGACGGCTACGGAGTCACCATACGTCTCCTCGATCCCCCGTTGCACGAGTTCGTACCCCATCAGACAGCCACTCAGAAAGAGCTCGCCGAGCAGATGGGCATCACACTCGAAGAAGTAAAAGCCAAAGTTGACTCACTCGAAGAGTTCAACCCCATGCTCGGACACCGCGGCTGCCGTCTCGGCATCACATACCCCGAAATTACCGAAATGCAGTCACGCGCCATCATCGAAGCTGCCCTCGCAGTCAAGGCCCGCGGCATTGACGTACATCCCGAAATCATGATTCCCCTCGTAGGCTCACTCAAGGAGATTCAGAACCAGGCCAACATCATCCACGCCACAGCCACCAAAGTATTTGAGGAAACAGGCCACAGCGTAGCCTACAAAGTAGGCACAATGATTGAGGTACCTCGTGCAGCCCTCGTTGCCAACCAGATTGCCGAGGTAGCCGAGTTCTTCTCTTTCGGTACCAACGACCTCACCCAGATGACATTCGGCTTCTCGCGTGACGACGCGCCCAAATTCCTCAAATTCTACAAAGAGCACGGCATCATCAAGACCGACCCCTTCGAAGTACTCGACCAGGAAGGTGTAGGCCAGCTCGTGAAGATGGGTGTAGAGAAAGGACGCGCCACCAACCCCGACCTCAAGGTAGGCATCTGCGGCGAGCACGGCGGCGAACCCTCATCAGTCAAGTTCTGCGCCAAGCTCGGCATGAACTACGTATCCTGCTCCCCCTTCCGCGTGCCCATCGCCCGCGTAGCAGCGGCGCAGGCTGCCATCGAAGACTAAGAGATAGATACTTAAAATAAGCCACTTAGGCGGTATGTTCTGATAAACAAGAGCATACCGCCTAAAGTATTTTTAAGGGGTATGTGCATTTGAACACGATAGTGTGTACGATTGAACCGCGAAAATTCAACAAAATCCACACGTCTATCAAACGGTCGATTCAACATGAATTCAACAGAAATAATTGCATGATATAATTCTAAACAAGAAAATAATATGGCAATACTGACAGTCTGCGTAAACAAGCAGCGCAAAAGAAAGGACGGGTGCTACTCGGTTTATATCCGGGTCGCTCACAATGGCAAATCGGTATATTTACCGACTGACAAAGTAGTAAGCGGAAAAGGCTTGTCATCCTCGATGGAAGTTATCGACCCGTTTGTCCTCAAACCGTTATCTACGCAAATCGTTAATTGGCTCGATGCGTTAAATCGCCAAGATATTTCTGCGTGGAACGCGAGACAAGTTGCAGAGTTTCTGAAGAATTTGAACGAGGATTTGGTATTCTCGGACTATGCCCGAAAGCACATTGACCGTATGATTGACCGAGGGCAGGAGCGCAACGCGAAAAATTACCAACTCGCACTCCAACACATGGAGCGATACTTCGGTACGACCAAAGTAAAGTTCGCGCAGCTCACCTCGATAAACGTAAACAAGTGGGTCGCCACTCTGAGCGGCACCGCGAGAGCCAAAGAGATGTACCCGATTTGCATCCGTCAGATTTTCCGTGCGGCCATTGATGAACTGAACGACTACGACAACGGCATAATCCGGGTAAAGACCAATCCGTGGGGTAAAGTTAAGATACCTGCTGCCGACAGGCCTAATAAGAAAGCAATCACCGCTGAGGCTTGCAGGGCATTCTTTGCGGCACCGCTGCCGGAGTCGAAGATGATTGACCCCCTGCCGGAGTTAGGCCGTGATGTGGCCATGATGTCACTATGTTTGGCCGGCATGAACACGATTGACATTTTCAACCTGTGCAAAGAAGACTACCACGGCGGCATAATCCACTACAAACGAGCCAAGACAACCCGGACCCGAACCGATGACGCATACATCGAAATGCGAGTGCCGGAGGTAATCAAACCTCTGTTTGAGAAATACAGAGCCGGTGAACACACCGACAGGCTGTTTCGGTTCTGCGACCGCTTCTCAACCTCAGACAGTTTTTGCGCCAATGTGAACACAGGCATCAAGAAAATCTGTGAGGAAATGGGAATGACCGACCCGAAAAAACGTTACTGTGTCTATACGTTCCGTCACACATGGGCGACCACAGCGCAGAACGACTGCGGGGCCACACTCGCGGAGGTTGGCTTTGCGATGAACCACTCGCACGGTTACACAATCACTCGCGGATATGTGCGCCCCGACTTCACACCGGCATGGGAGTTGAACGAGAAAGTAATTGATTTTATCTTCTTCAGCGATGCGACCTCGCGGCGCGTGGCGCAGGAGAAGCCGGAGGAAGAAGGGCTGTTCCGTCTTTCGCCAAAGATGCTCATCCGTGCGGCGGCATTTTTTCAAGGCAAGTGTCTGGCCAACTTTGAGGACATCGGCTATTCAAACATCGAGGAGGTCACACAGGCGTTGGTTGCGAAATTCCCTGCCGACATCCCAGACCGCTCGATGGTGCAGTTCAAGATTGTCAACCTCGACAATGGCAAAGTATACGTTTACGAGCACCAGAAGGGCAAAGGGTTTTAATATCCGGTAAGGTCAAATGACACATATCGTCCTCCTTTCGTGGACAGCGTATTGATTTCTGAATAATTTAGGGTTCCGTCTTCAACGACAATGGTAAGAATACCCTTCTCGTATGTAGCGACTTTCTCTACAAGAGCGTAGAGTTCCGAATAGCGGAATGAAGAAGACTTGATTTTCACATCGGACGTGCCGACAATGGTTTTGATTTCTGAAAATGTCATGACTTGATGAATTTGAAATTTCAACGGCAAAGGTAACCTGCTCCACAGACTTTTGAACTTTATCTTTTGAGCCTCGCCGTCATCGGCGTGGCTCTTTTTCTTTTTCGCGCAACTTTTTCTTTTTCTCCCTCCTGCCATCTGATTGGCGAAGCCTCAAAAAAAAGAAAAAATTTCCTCGCGTATATGTACGCGCGCGTATCGACGAGATATATTCCCTTTTATAGAAATATTTTATATATTTCTTTTTCTTTTATCAAAAGAAAGGTTTCGGAAGAAATGCCCTTTTCTTCCGAAGTTTTCGGAATTTATAGCAATAACTTCCGAAAGAATTAGAATAACTTCGGAAGAAATAGCAATAACTTCGGAAGTTATTCTAATAAATGGGGAAGGAATTTTGCCCGAAAAATGGTCAAAAAGTGCCGTTTTTGAGGAGTAAAAAACACCTTGTTTTTCAACGTTTTTGCAATAAAAAATCAAAAAGGGAATTTATGCCATTAATTTCGGAAAGAATAGGGATTATTTCGGAAAGAATGGGAATAACTTCGGAAGAAATAAGAATTGTTGGGGAAGAAATGCACCAATCTTCCGAAAGAATATATATAATTGGGGAAGAAATAGCAATAAATGGGGAAACAATTTCGGAAATGAATAATGCCGAGCTGCGGGGCCCGGCATGGAATCTAAAAGTAGATGAAAATAGATGGAGGCGGTCAGTTGTCGTTGTCAGCGGCGAGGTCTTTAAGACGCTGCTCAATCGTTGTGGTGATTTCTCCGGCCAGCGACACCTCTGCTGATACGGACTGCATCTGCGGCGTATGGTAGCGCAGCAGCTTCTCCTGTATTGTTGCGCGGTCTTTGGGTTCCATCATCATCATGTCTAAGTCGAAATCGGAAATGACGAGCGGATTTCCGTCCGCGTCTGCCAATACGACCGTGTTATACAATAATCCATCCTTATCCCTGAACTCCAGCGTGCGCGGAGAGCCGTCCGCATTGGTCTGAACCTTCGGCTCAAAGTAGGCGGTGGAATGGGCGCGCAGGCGCTCTTTGAGCGGGTTTGGTTTGTTGGGTGTGCCTTTCTGTCGGCCACCTGTTTTTCTTCCTTGTGCCATGTGACTAATAAGTTAAAGTTACGATACAAAGGTATGGGTTTACCTTTGCTCCATAATTATAACTTTTTAATTCTCCCAAACAATGATGCAAGCAGCAGGAGGCATGGGCGGTCAAGGTGGAGGTATCATCTCATCCGCTCTACAACTTATACAAGAGAAAGAGCGACAGGGCGACAAAGCTATGGATAGACTTCATGATGGCATGAAAACTCAAATGGAGCTTACTGCCAATCAAGGGAGTTGGACTGATGGCGGCTCGTCTGCGCCTCAGAAAGTCGTGAAAGAAAAAGTTGTAGAGAAGGAAAAGGTCAAAGAGCCGGAGAAAGAAGAAGCTACAACAGATACACCCACAGCGCCCGGTGCCGATAAGGAAGAGCAAGAAAAGGATGTAGCCAATTTAGGCATTATCGACCTTGCTAAACAAGCTACAAGTAAGTAATCTATAAAAACGTACAGATATGGTAGGCAGCGCAATCGGAGGAGCGTTAGGTATCGGAGCAAGTATTTTCGGTGGTATCAGCGCTTCAAAGGCAATGAAAAAGGTCCAGCGAAATATCGAGGGTCAGATGAAAGAAAACCAAAATTGGTATGACCGCCGATATAATGAGGACGCGACACAACGTGCAGATGCACAACGTATCCTTACTATGACTAATGAGAATATTCGACAACGAAACCAAGCTGCCGCAGGTTCAGCGGCGGTCATGGGGAGTAGTGAGGAAAGTATTGCGGCGGCTAAAGCAGCCAATAATCAAGCTCTCGCAGATGCAACATCGCAGATAGCTGTTAATGGTGAGCGCCGTAAAGACCAAATCGAGTCGCAGTATATGCAGACAAAGCAGGAACTCAACGACAAACTTAATAATCTTGAACAGGCAAAGGCTCAGAACACCGCGCAAGCAGTGCAAGGTGTAGCACAAGCCGGTTCTGCAATGGCAAGCGTATTCTAACTATGGTAGACTCTAACAAACCCATTATAGCCCCTCGGACAACAGTTGTCAGCAATGAACAGCCGGCTGCTCCTGCGGGTTCGGCACCTGCCGGTGGTGGCACTCCGCCCCCGGCAGGTGGTAGTTCATCTTCTGTTACCTCCACAAAGGTTACGACCTCGACCCCAATATCAACGACTATCCCGGCTGAATACTCGGCAAGCAGTTATGAGGAGCTTATACCGCAGCTTGAAAAGCGCATGGCCGAATTTAAGCCTTTGTCGGAGGAGGAACTGAAGAAGTTGCGCCGTAAGCAAAAGATAGAGGGCATTATCAGCGGAGTGTCGGACGCAGCTCAATCTGTTGCCAACCTTATCTTCACTCATCACTATGCCCCGAATATGTATAATCCCAAAGAGGGAATGTCGGCTAAGGCTAAGGAGCGTTTCGACAAGGAAAAGGCGCAGCGCGATGCCGATGCCGATAAGTATCTGCAATATGCTCTCACTATCGGCAAGATGAAAGATGCCGACAAACAGCGAGGCTTACAGGCATGGCAGACTGAACAGACCCTCGCCCGACAAGACCGAGCATTTGACGCAGGTCGCCAAGACCGTGCCGATGATGTTGCATTCCGTAATAAGGATTATGACGAGCGTGTGCGTCAATGGCAAGCCAACTTCGACCGACAGGGAGAATGGCACGAAGAAGAAGGTCAGCGTTGGGAGCGTCAGTTCAAGGAGAGTGTTCGTCAGTTCAATGTCAGTGCGGCCAACGAGAGAGCGCGTATCAACATGGAGTCACAGCGCCTTGCCCATTCTTTGAAAGAGGGTCAAATGACTTTCAACCTCGGTTCGGGCAACGGCAATGTGACATTGACGCTCGACAAACTCAACGCTCAGACCGTATCGCGCATTTATCACACTCTATCCCCGGAGGTTCGCGAGAAGGTACAGGGTGATCCAATTGTGCGAGATGGCGTCGTAGTTGGCTACAAGCAACCGACAACAGAGGCTATGCTTATCGCCATCGGTGCGAATGTAGAAAGCTCTCCGGCCACGCAGAACGCAATCAAGCAGGTTGCAGGTTTGGAGGTAGGCAATAAACCAGCAGGTTATTAACCCGACATCATTATCATATAATATGGCTAATCCCAACGACAATTTACGCAGATTGTATCAGAATGGCTTGAAACATTTTTCATTGCCCGACTTTGATACATTCCAACAGGACATGAGGGACGAGGAGAAGCGCAAGCGGTTCTACAATAATATGCAACAGGCTTACTCTCTCCCCGACTTCGATACGTTTTCGCAGGACATCGGCGCTGTCACTCCTCCACCTGCGCAACCTCAAGCACAGGCACAACCTCAGCAGACGACATCGACCGTTAAGCCTGTGACCGACAACACGGCTCAGCAAGCATCGGTACAGCCCACAGTTCAGACTTCCTCTCAACCGGCACAGCCGGAGGGTTGGAAGCCTACTCCTATGCAACAACGAGCTTTCCAAATGCAGGGGGCTTACTCTCTCCCCGACTTCGATACGTTTTCACAGGACATCGGCGCTGTCACTCCTCCACCTGCGCAACCTCAAGCACAGGCACAACCTCAGCAGACGACATCGACCGTTAAGCCTGTGACCGACAACACGGCTCAGCAAGCATCGGTACAGCCCACAGTTCAGACTTCCTCTCAACCGGCACAGCCGGAGGGTTGGAAGCCTACTCCTATGCAACAACGAGCTTTCCAAATGCAGATGGACGAAGCTAATGCCCGACTTAAAAAGCAGGGCGAGGAGTTCAAGCAGCGTATGGAGGGTATCGAGAAAGGCAATCGCCCCGGTGCATTTATGGGTGAGCGTGAGTTTAATCCTCAGACCGGCAAAATGGAAACCCACTATTACACTACACAGGGTGAGCGTGTCGGCACCCGAATGGAGCAGAGCCACGCTAACACCGAGTATCATAATTGGTGGGAAAACAACACGGAAGCAGGTAAGCGTTCAAAGGAACAGCGTTTACAGCGTGAGTTTGACGAAAAACTTTCGTATCTGTGGCAACGTCATAATCCTGCCGAGGGGGAAAACGCAGCAGAACAGGCATGGTCGGCCGCAGAGAGCGCCTACAATGCAAAGGCAGAGCGCAATCGCGAAGCAGCCAATTTCAATGTGCAGAATTTTGCGATGAACAGTACTGATGCGGTTGCCTTTAAGCAAGTGGAAACCGTTGACAACTTCACCGATAGATTGACTACCCATGACATGAATGTCCTAATGGATAATGCGTGGAACAATCTTGGCGAGGAGGGTCAGAAATCTCTTATAGACGATTGCTATCAGATGCTGCGCCGCCGCAATCCCGGTGTTGATGACCTTGTGCTGTATGGAAAAGCCAAAGAGTTTGCCCGACAGCAGTCAGATTTGCGAATGTATCACCTTGCTGTAGAAAAGAACTTACCTAAGAGCAATCTTGAATACTTCATGCGCAAGGTTGGCGATATGAATTTAGTTACGAATATCGCCAAAGGCATAGCGGTTAATCGTGTGAAGAAAACAGGCGATATGGCCGCGTATGAGGCAGCGAATGAACAATATCGCCAAGACGGTCACAAAATACTTGATGTTGCAGGTACGGTTACAGGCTTCGCTCTTGACCCGACTACATGGATGTCCGCAGGTGTCGGAGGTATGGCAACTCGTGGTGCAATGTGGGCCGGTGGTCGTGTCCTCGCAGGTCGCGGAGCTACTGCCGCAGTCACCAATGCCGCTACACGTCAGTTTGCAACCTCAATGACAGGTCGCGTTATCGGTGGTATCGCCGGAGGTGCTGCCAACTTTGGCACATTTGAGGGCATTAAAGAAATGGAAACCCAATTTGCGCATGGCGGTCACATTGTCGGACAGGACGATACTGGCCGATACCTCAACGAGGGCTACTCTGCCTCCGCTGTTGCAGGTCAAGCTGCGCATGGTTTTCTCATGGGTGGTGCTATCGGTTGGCTTACTCCTGTATCGGGTAATGTGGCCGACAAACTTGTGCGCAGCACATCAAGCACCGGCTTAAAGGTAATGGAACGTGCAGGAGTCTACTCCGGCGCCACAATGCTTGAGGGTACAATCTTCTCCGTTCCCGAATGGATTGAGGGCAATCGCGATGCTATGGACGTGTGGACTGACAACATGGCTATGATGGTTGGCTTCAAGGCCAAGCACATGATAAAGAGTGCCGGCAACGTCCTCGGCGACCTCAAAGCCTCGTTTGACAGCCCGACCAATGGCCGCAAGAACCGCTTAGACTTCGAGAGCCGTCTGCGTCAGCGCATGGACGCTCCCTCTGACGGTGGATTGTCACTTACAAAGGACGAGGCGGCAGAACTTAGCAAACATGGCTATGGCGACCTGCGTGAACTCGTTGAGAGCGCAGAGCGTACCGGCGATGCGACAAAAGGTGAACTTATTACCGCAAATGCTCCCGAAATCGTCAGCCGTCTTACAGACATGGTAACCGACCCTCGTATCAGCGAGGCTGCAAGAGCCAAGATGTATTACTATGCCACCGGGCGCAAGCTCCCTGAGTCTACCGTTATGAAAGGTGAACTCATCGAGGACGGCGAGGGAGGCTTTATTGTAGAGTCGCAGGGTGCCAATGGTGTAATCACTTCTCGTTCGTTCAAGAGCCGCAAGGCCGCAGACCTTGAATTGGAGCGCATCAAACGTCAAACAGAGCTGAACCACATAGAAATCGGCGAACGCTATCAACAGACTGCCGACTTTGAGAACCGTTTGCAGGAGGCTTGCCGCACCGTTGCCGCTGAAAACGGTTGGGATATGGTTGAGGTTTACCGTACCTGTGAAGAAGCACGGCGCAACAACCTTCGTGGCGGCGACAAGCAGTTTGACGAGGCTCAGCAGAACATTCTCCGGAAGGTAACTGAGGCAATGGGCGAATTTGAGGAAACAAGTGTTACCGACAACATGAGAGGCCGCATCAATGACAAATATGGTGTGGACATCGACAATGCAATCCGCAAAGAGGCCAACCGCCGCACAATAGCTGAGCAAACCGCCATTGATGAATATCTTGATGAGCTTATCCCCAAAAATGCCAAAGAGCGTAATACTGTTGAGGACGCAGAAGCCGAGGACATCACCAATCAGAAACTTCTGACTGACGAACCCGAAGCAACGACACCCACAAACGATGCACCTATTGACCCTCGTTTCGATAATCCCACAACACCCGAATACGACCCGCATCAGCCCGGAGGCGAACAGAAGCCTGTTGGCCGTGCCGTCATGAAATACCAAGACCGCCCTGTTGAGGTATTGAGTGGCCGTGTCGTTATGATGGAGGACGGCACAATGATTGACAATGAACGTAGCGATGCCTCTATTGTCGTTCGTGACCTCGAAACAGGTAAGGTTGAAATGGTGTCCCCCGATGCTATTCTGTCTTATGAGGGCTATCCTGCTGAGGTTGAAGTGCCGCAAGATAATGTTGCACCCGAAGCCGAAACACCGGCCGAGCCTCAACCAAAGTACACAACAGGCCAAATCAAGATACGCAACTCTGACGGCACGGAAACACGCGGTGTCCTTACCGGCTTTGTCGATGAAAACGGCAACCACGAGTATTATGTTGAGGGCGACCTGCAACATCTCCACTACGCATCAGAGCATGAACTTGACAACATTCTCTCTGAATACACTCCCGATGAGCCGCAGGAAGTGAAACAGCCTCAACCTGCCGAACCTCAACCCGTAGACCCCAACAGGCCGACCCAAGAAGGTGTAGCCAATGTTGAGGACTATGACAAGGGATATTCTTTTGGTATAGATGAAACGCAGGGGATTTCAGATAGTGAACTGACTGCCAAAATAAGCGAGTTGCGCACCGATGCCGAAAGACTGACCGACTTCGGTAGAGGTATGCTTGAGGCATACGAGTACGAGCAACAGCGCAGGGCTATGGAGCAACAACTTGTTCCCGTAGACGCTGAAACCGTTCCCAAAACTGAGGAAACAACCCTCAATCCTATGGAAACAGGTGTAAATATCACGGAAACCGTTCCCAAAACTGAAATTCCTATTGAAAACGTACAGCAATCTGTCGATGATGGAAATGTTGTCGTTCCTGCCCCTGCTACTAACGAAGCTCCGCAGGTAGATAATGTATCTCAGCCCGACTTGACAGCACAGGCAGAGCCTACACCTCTGCAACGCATTCCTCGTAATGAGAAGAACGAACCTATCTTTGAACAGGCCGAAAGCCCGGAAGTAGGTTGGGACGCTCTTGTTGAGTTTTCTGAGGGCGATGCGGCCACAGCCAAAGAGATTGCCGACACAATGGTCGAGGAGAAACGCAAGGCTTTTGAGAAAGCACAGAAGCTCAAACCCAAAGGCAAGACCCCGACTGAGATACTTGCATCAAAGAAAGCCAACACCGCTGAACTCACAAAGGCACAAGCCGAATATGAGCAGTGGCAGCGCATGGCCGGAGTTGAAAACGCTCGTCAGAGTGCAATCCGCTCACAGCAGGAGGTCGAGGCTCGTAGGCTTGCCGCTGAACGTGCTGAGGCTGAGAAAGCCGAGAGAGAGGCACGAGAAGAAGCCGCACGACTTGAACGCGAGGCATTGGAGGGTATTCCCGAATGGCACATGGACACCCCCGAAAATGCCCGTAAGCGAGGTGTGCGCCGTTTCAGCGGCCAGATGTTCACTCGTCAAGAACCTGTGCAGGGTGTTGTCGGCAATGAAGTCGATGTCAAGTTCTCTCAGAAAGACTTACCCAAAGGCCGTGTCGCTGTCATTGAGGCTTCGCAGTTGCAACCCTCCCATGTGCAAGGACAGCGCAACCCCATGTTCTTTATTGAGGAGGCACAACCCAAAAATCGTGCTGAGGCTGTATCTATGTTCGCTGCAAAGGAAATGGCTGAGGGTATTCGTCCGAAAGAAATCACCGGCAGCGTAACGGCATATACCGGCGCTCCTACTGTCAATACTCGTGGCGAGGTCATTCAAGGCAACAACCGCTCTGATGCACTCCGTTACCTGTGGCAGAGCAACCTGCCTCAACAGCAGCAGACCTATAAACAGTACCTCATTGACAACGCAGAGCAATTTGGCATTGACCCAGAGGCCGTGAACGCCATGCAGAACCCTGTCCTCGTCAATATGCTCGATGTCGATGATGCTGAGGCTATCCGTCTTGGCCAAATGACCGCACAGGACACCGAGAGTGGCGGCATCGAGCGTATCAAGCCTAAGAATGTTGCCCAAACACTCGGCGACAATATGCGGACGTTTGCCAATATGTTGCTCAGCAGTGGCGAAGAAGATGTGTCTTTCGGCCAACTCGTAGACCGCAACGGTACTGAGGTTATGAAATGGATGAACCAAGTAGGCGCTATCAGCAATACTCAATTCCAATCTGCGTTTGATAGTAAGAGCAATCTCACAGCCGAGGCCAAGAACGACTTGCAGAAAGTTCTCTATCAAGCAGTATTCAAGGGTGCATCACAGCAGTTGGAAGAAATGTTTGACAAACTTCCGGCCAAGGCACAACGCGCAATCCTCGCAACGGCATTCCGTGATATGGACTCGCCTTTCGCCGGTAAGATGTTACCCGAAATCCAAGCCTCTATTATTGTCTACAATCAACTGATGTCCGACCCCACATTTGCCAACGCAAAGAAAAAGGAGGAGGTTTTGAAAGCCGTTGAAGCTTTCAAACAAACGATAGCCCTTGATGATAGATTTGAGCATTATATGCCGGCCGATAATTTTAGTAACTTTGCGTTGCATTTGGCCGCTATGTATAAGGCAACCGATATGTCGCAAGCGACAATCGCGTCCTATTTCAATCAAATGTACGACCTTGCACAAGGGAAAAAGGCCGCGACCCTCTTTGATGAGGCCGACACAACCGAGTATCCGCTTGCGGAAGTCATTAACCAAGTATTAAACTTTGAATATCAACCGGCGAAGAATGGAAACAACGATGTCGCAAATGGAGGTGCTGATGTGGCTCTCCGCAATCAAGTTAGCCAAGGAGGGGAACTCCGAGGCAATGAACCACCTGCAAGCGGAGAACAAACTCCGACAGGAACAGAACCGTCCGACAGTGGAGCAGGAGCTTCAGATGATAGCAGCACAGCAGGAGTCGAAGCAGTAGAGGGCGAAACACCTCAATCCACAGATGCCGCACCTGCAACGGTACAGGCCGCAGTTGAGGCCGCATCTGCCGAGGTGAACACCGAGCCTACTCCGGCGCAAGCTGAGGCAGGAAATTATAAGAAAGGCCATATTACCATTGGCGAGTTTGACATCACAATCGAGAACCCTGCTGGCAGCGTCCGCAAAGGTATTGATGCAGATGGTAAGGAATGGAGTACCACTATGGCCAACACCTACGGCTACATCAAAGGTACAGAGGGTGTTGACGGCGACCATATAGATGTGTTCCTGCATGAGAACATGGATATGTGGAATGGCCGCAAGGTGTATGTCGTAGACCAAACCAATACAGACGGCTCATTCGATGAACACAAGGTTATGCTTGGCTTCAACAATAAGGACGAGGCCATGAGCGCCTACCTTGCCAACTATGATGCTACATGGGGACAGACGCACCCCGGACTGCGAATTTCCGAAACTAATATCGAGGACTTCAACAAATGGGTACAGTCGAGCCACCGCAAGACTAAACCGTTCGCCGATTATTCCACCGTCAGCAAAATCACAGACGAAGCTCCTGTTGAGCAACCGACACAACCTGCCGCCGCTATCACCGGCGAGGGTTATAAAGTCGAGCCTAAGCCCTACACCAACAAGCAGGGCAAGACGCTTGACACATACCTTGTGACCTTTGACCGCGATTTCTCCAAAGAGGAATTGTCCACCTTACGTGCGAAAGCCAAAGCTCTCAAAGGTTGGTACGACCGTGAAACGCGCGGTTGGATGCTCCGTAGTGCCGACGATGCGAAAGCCTTTGCCAAGGATATTGTCGGCAAGAGCGAGGACGAGGTTGCAGACGAGGCTCCGCTGTCGCTTGCAGACATGGAAAAACCTGCAAGCGATAAGCCAAAGAAAGCGCCTGTCAATCGTGTCAACGTTGAAGGTGTCATGGCCGACCTATCTACTAAAGGAGAAACCAAATTGAGCGACCATGCCGATCCGGTAGAACCTACACAGACCAAACCGAAAAAACGCAGATGGATTAGCGATGAGGACGCAGACGAGTTTAACAACCTGCGTGACAACCTCCGCAACCATTTCGGCAAAGGTGATGATATAGTACAGGAGAGTGCCGAGGGTTATGGCAAACCACAGCCCAAACAAATGGATGCAGAAGTCTTGCGCATGGGTACGCGTATGACATATCTTATGATGAAAGGCGGTTTACGCTCCTTTGCCGACTACTGCGAGGCGATGATAGACGAGCTGCCCGACATCTTCGATGATATGCGTCCTCACCTCAAATCTCTCTATGCCGCCGCGCAGAACATGGAGGAGGTGATAGAACTCGGATGGGATGAGGAAATGGACGACCGAAAGACAGTCAAGGCTTTTGACGTTTATAATTTCGACAAGCCCGGAGCCAAAGATATCATCGCCACCTCTCAGCATATTGTTGATGAGCAAAGCTCACAGCAGCATACCGACCAAATAATTCAAACCCTCAAAGACCAACGAAATGAGCAAAGAAAAAAAGAGGCTGACGAAACATCAGCAGATACAGAAGCTATTGCAGACAAAGCAGAGGCTGTTGCAAGCAAAGTCGAAAGTGAACTCGAAGTTGCAACAACTGAGCAAGATGCCGAAAGACTCTCTCGTGACCTCGACAAAGAAATAGAGGATGTCAATAAGCAACTTGCCCTCCTCGGCTACTATGAGGCAGTGGAAGATGACTCCAAATTCCATGAGAGTTATGGTTATATGCTGACAGCAGAGAAAAAAGCTGTATCAGACGCTACCAATCTTGCCAAACAGATTGTTAAAGACCTTGGAATTGACATCAAAGTTACGAGTGCTACAACACCTCTTGGGCGAAAGAACGTAAAGAAAGGTACAACTGTTCGAGCAAATCTTGCACCTGCAGGTGGGGAAATTTATATAACCCTGCCACTTAACGAAGGCAGACATCTCAAGATGTATATCGGTCTTGAACCGGTTGCAGAGCAAGACTCACGTAGACGAGGAGATAATCTAAAAACGGATAGAATAATGTACCGTGTTGAGTGGCCAGATGAAAAAGGATATGTTTCATTTGAACGCATAGGGCGTAATTGTTGGGCAGCCTCCAATGTCACCTATGATGAACTGCTTACGGCCATTCGCCGCGAGGCCCGCAATTACCTCCCCGAAGATGTGGTCAAACCTGCAACTCCTCTTACACCTCAACCGGGCGAGGATATGGTGCAAATGGCTGAACGTGTCGCCAAGTTAAAAGCCCCAAAGAAATCACGCATACCCGATGAACAGCCGATGAATGATTTATTCGGCGGTCTGTTTGACGAGGCCGAGCCTAAACAGGACTCCGCTCAGTTCGTCAAGGATATGGCCGATATGTTGGAGCGCGGAGAGTCGCCTTTCACCGTTACCCCGGAAGTAGAGGCCGAACTCGCAAAGCAGCGTGAGGCAGAGAATAATTCAACAACTCCAAAAAATAATTCACATGAGAAAACTGACGTACAAGCTCGCCCCGAAACAGCCGGGCGAGGGGGACAGCAACCGCGACATAATGAACCGTTGGGAGAGGGCGCAAAACATGAAGTTGAGCGAACTGACGGAGGAAGAGTGGCTCAGCGTAGTGGAGAGCATTCTGTGTCTGACACCGGCAGAGGCGCAGGAGTATCTGGACAGCATCAGAGCGAGCGAGGTGTAACCACACCCAGGAACACACGCAATAACCATGCCGAGCGTGGTGTTGATTATGCTCCCAAAGGAGAAAAGGCGCGCATAGATGCTAACATCGCCGCCATTGAGCTTGCAAAGAAACTGCTTGCCACAGGAGCCACGGCCACACCGCAGGAGATGGCCATACTCCGCAGGTATAGTGGTTGGGGCGGTCTTGGCTCCGCTTTCAATGAGGGCAATGCTTGGTCGCCCAATCCTATCAACAAACGCCTCCGCGAGATACTGACCCCCGAGGAATACGAAGCAGCCGTGATGAGCCGCAACAGCGCATACTACACACCGGCACCTGTCATTGATGCTATGTGGGATATTGCAAAGGCTCTCGGATTCAAGGGAGGCAACATTGTTGAAGGTTCTGCAGGTATTGGCAATATCATAGGCTTAATGCCTACTGACATCAGCGAGCGCAGTAATATTCACGCCGTGGAGATTGACAATACCACCGGCGGCATCCTGTCGTTGCTCTACCCGGACGCACAAGTGGAGGTCCAAGGCTTTGAGAAAACACGCATCGCCAACGGCAGCGTGGACCTTGCCATTACCAATGTTCCTTTCGTTACCGGGCTTCATGTTATGGACGAAAGCGGCGACAGCGACCTTTCTAAGAAATTCCGCGACATCCATGATTTCTGCATTGCAAAGAATGTTCGCAAACTGCGCGATGGAGGTATAGGTATCTTCATTACGTCAAGCGGCACCCTCGACAAATCCCAGAAGCTGCGCAACTGGCTTATCGGCGATAAAGAGGGCAACGCCGATGTTGTAGGGGTATTCCGAATGAATAATCAGACATTCGGAGGCACCGCCGCCACATCTGACATCATTGTAATACGAAAGCGCGTAAATGGCCGCAAGAGTGCAAACGCCATAGACGTAAGCACCGTGACACCTGCGAGAACCGTGACATTCACGGATGTACGAGGTAAGACCAAAGACCTGCCTCTTTACGTCAATCGCTATTTCATTGAACACCCCGAACACATGGGCGGTGAAATGTTCTTTGGCTTTGAGCAGGGCGACACCTACCGACCTACATCTATTGGATTATTCCCAACTCGTACCGCCGACCAACCCGCACGTTTAGCGGCATGGGTTCAGCATCTTGCTGAAATGGATTGGAGCAAGGAGCAGGGCAAAGCCGCCGAGCAGACCTCACAAATCAATGAGGCTCTGGGAGAGGGAGTAAAGGAGGGCAGCATGGTAACTGACTCCGAGGGCAACCTGTGTGTAGCCCGAATGGGCCGTGCCGTACCTCTGACGTTCAATAAGAACAAAATCAAGGGACGCACCAAAGAACAATGCTTTGCCGATTACACCGACCTTAAAAACGCTTTGGCCGATGTGCTGAAATATCAGACGGAGCATAACGATGATGCAGGACTGCAACCGCTTCTCGACCGCCTCAACAGCGCATACGACACCTTTGTAGCCCGATATGGCAACCTAAACAAGAACAACAATCTTGCATGGTTGCGCAATGATGTTGATTTTTCAAGCATTGTGGCTCTTGAAACCTACTCCGAAAAAGGCAGCAAGGACGGCACGAAGATTAAGACCTACGGCAAGACCGACATCTTCAGTCGCCGTGTTGTTGAAAAGGAAAGCGAACCCGCTCCGAAAAACGTCAAGGACGGTATCATTGCAAGCCTCTACAAGTATGGCCGCATCGACCCGGAATATCTCGCCTCACAGTTAGGCAAGTCACAGGCCGATGTCAAGCAGGAAATTATCGAGAGCGGATTAGGCTTCGAGAACCCGACAACCGGCCAAATGGAGGTGTCGTATGAATACCTTAGTGGCAACGTCCGTGAGAAGCTGCGCCAAGCAAGAGAAGCCAACGAAGCCGCCAACGGTGCATACGATGCCAACATCAAAGCATTGGAGGCCGTTGTGCCTATGAATATCCCTGCGCATCTTATCGAGTTTACTCTTGGCTCGTCATGGGTAGACCCGAAGCTCTATGAGCGTTTTGTCAAGGAGCGCACCGACTTAAACGTCCGTCTTACTAATGCCGGTGGTACATGGCACATGAGTGAACCGTATTGGACTGACGAGCCTAAGAATAAGGAAATGGGCATTCGTAGTGAAAGCCTCGGTATCCTTATCCCCGGCCACAAGCTCATTGAGGCGGCAATCACCAACAAGACAATCACCGTCAGCAAGACCACCAAGAATAGTGACGGCACCACTACAACCGAAACCGATGCTGCGGCCACAACCGCTTGCGCAACAAAGGTTGATGAGATACGACAGGACTTTAAGGATTGGGCGCGTGAACAGATGCAGAACGACCCGGAGTTGTCTATGCGCATGGAGGAAGTCTACAATGAGAAGTTCAACAACTCCGTGCCTAAGTCAATTCCCGATGAATTTGTGCCGGAGCATTTCGGCGGAGCCGCCACAATGGTAGGCGGTCGTCCGTTCCGTCTACGTCCGCACCAAGCAAAGGCCGTAATCCGCGCAACGACACAGCCTGTATTGTTGGCTCACGAGGTCGGCACCGGCAAGACATACACCCTCATTACAACAGCAATGGAGATGCGCCGCCTCGGTACTGCCCGCAAGCCTATGATTGTGGTGCAGAATGCCACCGTAGGCCAATTTGTAGCAAGTGCAAAGGCTCTCTATCCTAATGCCAAAGTGCTGACCCTTGAAGATGCAGACCGCAACGCAGAGGGTCGCAAGGCTTTCTATGCCAAAATCAAGTTCAATGATTGGGACATGATTGTCGTGCCTCAATCCGTATTCGAGCGTATTCCCGATAGCGTTGAGCGTCAGACGCAATTTATCCAAGACAAGATTGAGGAAAAATTGCTTGTGCTTGACCAGATGAAAGATGCAGACCCGGACGGAAGGAGCATGATTGTTCGTGCCGCCGAGCGTGAGATTGAGAAGCTGAAAGACGAAATCAGCCAACTTGCCAACGGTGGAGCCACCGACAAAAAGAAAGAAAAGGACGCTAAGAAAGCCGCAGTGACCCGACAGAATGCAGAAGTTAAAGCGAGGGAAATGCTCGACCGTGCTACTGATGATGTCGAGGACTTCGACAGCATGGGCATTGATGCTATCCTTGTCGATGAGGCTCACGAGTACAAGCACCTCGGCTTTGCCACCGCCATGCAGCGCGGTGTGAAAGGTGTAGACCCGTCTTTCAGTAAGAAGTCGCAGGGAGTGTTCCTCAAAACACAGTCCGTTCTTGAAAAGACCGGCGGCAAGAATGTTGTTTTTGCGACCGGCACACCTATCTCCAACACCGCCGCAGAGATATGGACGTTCATGCGCTATCTTATGCCGGCCGATGTGATGAAAGACTACGGCATTTATTACTTCGATGATTTTGTACGTAACTTTGGCAACCTGCAACATATGTTGGAGTTTTCCACAAGCGGCAAGTATAAAGAGAACAATCGCTTTGCAGGATATGTAAACCTGCCCGAACTTGTGCGCATTTGGTCTACCGTGGCCGACACCGTGCTGACACGCGAGGCCGGAGGTGTAAGTGACAAGATACCTCAAATGGAGGGCGGCAAAGCACAAGACATCTTCCTGCCTCAGACACGCGCACTGCGCTCTATCATGAAGTTTGTCAAGGAGCAACTTGACGCTTACGATAATATGAGCGGCAAGGAGAAGAAAGAGAACAGTCATATTCCCCTTGTGATGTACCGTATTGCCAAAGCCGCCGCCGTTGATGCTCGACTCGTTCAGTCAGATGCGGAGGACGACCCCAACAGCAAGACCAATGAGGCCGTGCGTCAGACACTTCGCACCCTCGAAGAAACCAAAGACTACAACGGCACCGTTGCTATCTTTGCCGACAACTACCAAAACAAGGTTTCCGGCTTTAATCTCTATGAGGATATTCGCAAGAAACTCATATCTGCAGGTGTGCCAGAGGAGCAGATTGTCGTGATGAAATCGGGGATGACTGTAAACAAAAAGCTCGAAATCTTCAGCAGAGTGAATGCCGGTGAGGTTCGTGTCATCATGGGCAGTACATTAACACTCGGTACAGGTGTGAACATTCAAGAGCGCCTCCATACGCTTATCCACCTTGATGCACCTAATCGACCTATGGACTACACTCAGCGAATTGGCCGTATTCTGCGACAGGGTAACCTGCACAATGAATGGGGCATTCCTGTTCGTATACTTCGTTTCGGTGTGGAGGACAGCCTTGACGTTACAGCCTATCAGCGTCTGAAAACCAAAGGTGCGATTGCCGACAGCATCATGAATGGCAAGCAGCTCATGGAGAACTCAATGGAAAACCGTGCATTGGAGGAGGACCAAGACCTGTTTGGCGACATCACCGCACAGCTCTCCGGCTCCGAGTATGCCATGCTGAAAAATCAGATTGAGAAAGAGGTTCGCAAACTGACTGCACAGCGCAAATCGTGGGAGGCCGACCAAACCTATATCCACAACCGCAAGCGTCAGATAGCCGGGCAGAACAAAGAGGCAGAGAAGCGCATCGCCGAAAACAAGTCTTATCTTGAAAAGGTTGAGGCCGCCACGGTTGGCGACATAACTGTTGACAAACTCTCTTATCCCTCAGTTGAGGCAATGGAGGACTTCTTTACCGAGCAGAACAAACGCAAGGCCGAACTGCAAGAGCAAGTCCGCAAATCGGGCTACTCCTCTCGTCCGGCAACGTCCGACATCACTATCTCCGTTGGAGGCTTCAATTTCCATGTTCACACCGAAATCAATAGGGAAACAAAGCAAGGTCAGCAGGGCGATTTGTTCTACTCCGCTCCTGCAAAAATGACCTACTCGTGTCCCGAACTCGGAATAGAAGCCATGCCGGTAAAGGGCAATGTCATTAAGAATGCTGTAACAGAAATCTTGAATGATGTTGTTAGCGGCGAGGACTTCCGTGGGCGCATTGAAGCTGCGGAGCGTTCAATCGAGCGCAACAACGCAGAACTGCAATCCATATCAGCGCGTGACGGTGTTCCATTCAAATTCACCGAGGAACTCGCCAAAGCTGAGGAAAAACTCAGTGAATACGAGGACTTGATGAAAGCGGAAATGGAGGCTAAGGAGGCCAAGTATGCAGAATTGGACAAAGAGGTAGAGGCCGCTTCTAACATCGAACTGACCGAAGAGGATAGCGAAGATGCCGCGAGTGAGCCTATTGCGTCATATTCAGAAGAAAATGCTAACTTTGCAAGCAGATATGAAACGCAAGACGGAAAAACAATCAACTACACCTCCGAAAATGCCGAAGGTTACGGCGGCTTATTCGACTTTGACTTCAGCGGAGAAAATGCAGGAGGCAATGAAGTCGGTATGCGGAGCGGAGCCAACGACCTACAACGGCAAGGTGATACCGGCCTCAACCGACATAATAGTCGATTAGACAAAGAAGCCGGTGAGTTCAGCCTTATAGAGCGAGTATTCATAGAAAGCGGTTCTTTCAATTTCACAAGTGGAGAGAAGATTGAGAGCGCCGATGATGTTGCGTTTATATTCTCGGCTCTCGAAGATGCTGCAAAGGAACATTCGTTTGTCGTTCTCGTTAAGGACGGTAAACCTACGGTAGTTGAACTCGGCATGGGAACATTCACCGCCACAATGGTTGATATTCCTACCGCTTCACTCGCATACAACCGCATTCAGCCCGACCAAGTTTACTTCGTACATAATCATCCGGGCGGCAACCTCATGTGTTCGCCGCAGGACGTTCAGATGCTCAGAAAGATTGCCGATATATCAAAAGTACCGGTACATGGAGTAATCATCAACCTCAAGACAGGCAAATACGGCACCTTCGACACCAACAACAACTCCGGCACAGGCGAGAAGCGCACACCCGAAAAAGAAAATGCGCTCACCGTCCACACATTAGACAAGCAGATTTTCGCCCCGGACTACGACCCCATGGCACAGCCGTTGGTTCGCGGTTCGGAAGATGTTGCCAAATTTCTCAACTCGCAGCGCATGGGCGACCGAGCAAAGATGTCATTTATCATACTCTCACGAGCAGGGAGAATTGTCGGCAATATCCACACTCCATTCACCAAGTTACCTACTAAATCAGACGAAATTGCCCGATACATATCCGAGCGTGTCATTCAGTTCGGTGGAGAGTCTGCAATACTTTACGGCGACTTCACACACGAAGGCTCCAAGATGGTTGCATACCGCAACTTGAAAGACAATCTCAACAAGGTTGGTGGTACGACACTGCTTGATGTGGTAAACGTTGAGGGTAACAACACAAGGAGCGCCAAAGATGACGGCCTGTTGTATGAGCCGGGCAGCGAGTATGGAGCATCGCCGGATAGCGAAATACGTTACCGTGAGGTTGAGGACGATGCTATTCTTACAGAGTTCGCAGAGGGCAAGACCGTCAAGGCATACCGCACTATGCAGGTTATTGACGGCCGACTCTACTCTCCTATGGCGACAAAGGTAGGCGGCAAGACAACTCCCGAAATCAGACTTGGAGTGCCGGAACAGAGCGAGGAACACCCCGAAATCATCAAAGGCACGAAGATTGGCCGTGACGGTGTTGAACAGGGTTATGTCGTTATTGACAAAGGACTCGGCAAAGGTACACTCACCGTAGCCTACAATCCTTATGCGCATACTTCGCGCACAGTCCTCAACGACCAATTCTCAGCTGCATACATTCGCCCCAACCTTGTGACCGTTGAGGTCGAGGTGCCGGAGAGTGAACTGACAAGCGGTTATCGCGCACACATGGCTAAGGACGCAGTAGGTGAAATCTCATGGCATAGCGGCAGCGTTAGCGGCCAGTTGGCCGAACTCGGCAGACCTCGCCGTGTAATCCTCACTCGCTACGACCGCCCTGTGCGCATCGTGCCTTTCCGTGAGGTCGCACAGATGATTGCCGCACAGCTTGACGGCACCGACATTGCTATTCCTTACAATGTCGTACAGCCTCAACTCCGAACCGAATTGGAGCGCCTCGGTGTTGCAATCAGCGAGGAGGCCACCGGCACAGTTACAGACGAAGCAGATTTTGGCAAGGCTGAATATGTGACCGACCAGGAGATTGAGCGCATCAATGCACGTCAGCAGGAGATGGCTCAGACTTCACCCGAAGCCAAAAGCAGCCATGCTGAAAGAATGTCGAAGAAATTCAACACTCCCATTCGCATTGTGACTGATACTAAAGAGCTGACAAACGACAATTCCGAGCGACAGGCGCGTATGCGCAGGAGCAAGGGTTTCTACGACCCTGCAACCGGCGAGGTTGTAATTGTCCTCCCCAATAATGCGAATGTCGAGGACGTTGCAGAAACGGTGTTCCATGAGGTTGTAGCACACAAAGGTCTGCGAGAAATGATTGGAGAAGAAAACTACGATGCTTTCTGCGATGAAATCTACAATCACCTCAAAGACGATTTGAAACAGCAGGTCGAGGAGGACGCTACTCGCCGCTTTGTGAACGAGCCGGGCAAAGAGTATGAACACCACCGCCGTGTGGCCGTTGATGAGATGTTCGGTCGTATGAGCGAGAAAGGTTTTGAGGACTTCACCAAAGCCGAACGCGGCATTTGGGTGAAGCTCAAAGCCAAAGTCTTAGAGGCTATCAATAAATTCCTCGGCTCGTTGAAGCTCCCGAAGTGGGTAAAACTCGGTGACAACGAACTCCGCTATATGCTGTGGCGAAGCCATGAGAAGCTGCGTACCAAAGGCGACTATGTGGACATGGCTCGTGATGCGGCCAAGCGTGAGGAGTTAGGGCTTGACCGAATAGAAAGCGTATGGGAACGTGAGGGATATGCGAATATCGAAGTGGCCAACAAGCGATTCAACGAAGAACTTACCCGCTATCAGAATGGCGAGATGAAACCTCATGAAATTCTTCATCTTGGTTATCCGCGAGGCGCGATGCGCAACTTCCTGCCTAACCTGCCTATCGTAATGCGTCAACGTGTAATCCGAAAAGGCTCTGAGAAGAAGCATGATGTGGATGTGTCCGCAATAATGAATATGCCAAACCACTTGGCCTCCCCGATATTTATTTTCCAACGCAGCGAGGATACTATCGGAGTATTGACCGACATGAAAGACCGAACCGGGAAAAACGTGTGTGTCGCTATTGAGTTGAAGAGACAGATGCAGAACGGGGACGCGTATCTGGAGGTGAATGACGTGCGCTCATTTCATGGAAGGGATTTCAAGAATATCGTGGAGCCTATTGTAAACAATCATACGTTGAGATGGGTAGACAAATCAAAAGGACTTGCCTATCTCTCCTCAGCGTCACAACCGGTTCAGCAGGAAATAGACAGGCAAGTCCTTGAAGATGCTGCAAAGGTAATAAAAAATTTTGAGAATCCGCTCACAGATGATGATTTGCGTTTCCGAACCGTCTCGAACGGAGCCGCGCGCAGGGAGTATGACGAGCGCGTGCGTACCAGGAAGAAGGAGAATCCCGGCGACAAGAGAGCCGAGAAGAGGACAAACCATGCCGCGCAGCTTCATGAGGCGTATATGGACGGCATGCGCTCCCTGCGTGTTCTGCAGGAGGCCGTGAGCCATGAAACCGGCAGCGAGATTGAGTCTCACGAAGATGCGTATGAGTACGAGAATCAGCTGAGCAGCCGAAACAAGAGCGGTGAAGAGGAATACAAGCGTGAGTATATGAAGCCAATGTTCGATGCTATTGCGGAAATATGCAGCGGCAAAGAACATAAGCGGAAGTATGGAGAGCTGATTGACTATGTCTTGGCAAAACATGGTCTTGAACGCAATGCGTTTATGCGTGCACAGGCAATTGCCAACGGCGTAGACTCCGACAAGGCTGACGCTACCGACTACGCCGGTCTTACTGCCCTCACAGGCGAACAGGACGTGGCAGATGCGGAAATTGCGGCCGCTCAGATGGTGAGAGCCTACGAGGCGGCAGTTGACACATCCTCGCTATGGAAGACCGTCAATGCCGCGACAAAAGCGATGCTTACCACCCGCTACACCAGCGGACTGTTGAGCAGAGATATGTATGACACCATCCGCACACAGTATAAGAACTACATCCCGCTCAAGGGCTGGGAAGAGACAGTCGCAGCAGATGTGTACGAGTATACGGGCGGTGGATACGGACTTGGTTCGGCACTGATGAAAGCCTATGGGCGCAGCAGTGTCGCCGATGACCCGTTTGCCACGATAGTCACTGACGCGCAACGAACAATCATGGAAGCCAACCGCAACATAATGAAGCAGAGATTCCTCAACCTCGCATTGAATCACCAGACCGACCTGCTTACCGTCAACAAGCAGTGGTATGTCAGACAGGCTGACGGCTCATGGTTGCCCGACAATCCTGTCATACCTGCGGATGCGGACGCAGACTTAGTCGATGCGATTGTCAAACAGCATGAGGCCGACATGCTTGCGCTGGAATCTGTCGGCGATGCCACAAAACGCTGCGCAGGTCTGCAACTCGGACTGAATACCGTTCAAAGCGAACCCGCGCAGCATATGGTCAAGGTGAAGCGAAACGGCGAGGAATTCTGCATCTATGTCAATGGAGACCCGAGAGCGGCCCGCGCCATCAACGGCATGTTGAATCCCGATGCGGGAGAAAAGACAAAAATAGCGCAGCTCGCACAGGAAGTCAAGAACTTTATGTCAAGGGCGTTCACGACATGGAATCCCGAATTTATTGTCGGCAATCTCTCGCGAGACCTTATGTTTGCCGGTACGGCTGTAACTATAAAAGAGGATGCGCGTTATGCCCGTAAGTATGCATGGAACATAACGAACATTCTCGCCAAGGCTTCACTGCCTCGTCTCCTATCCAAGTGGGAAAAAGGCATACTTGATGACAATGTGGACATAGAGCGGTATTTCAAGGAGTTCCTGCGTAATGGCGGAGAGACCGGCTTTACGCAGCTGAACACGGTCGATAAAGTCAAGAAAGAGATGCAGCGGTTCCTCCGGGAAGCGCAGGGCGGGGTCGAACATTTGCCTAAGAAAGCGTGGAGAAGTTTTTGGAACGGCGTTGAGTTCATGAACCGCGCAGCCGAGGATACAACACGTTTCGGAGTTTACATGACCTCCCGACAGAGCGGCAGAACCATCAGCCGGAGCATCAGCGACGCAAAGGAGATAACCGTGAACTTCAACAGAAAAGGCAGCGGGGCATGGGGCGCACGTCAGCTCAACTTCCTCTATGTGTTCTTCAACGCATGTATGCAGGCTATGGCAAATGCCGGACGTCTTGTAAAGAACAATCCGGTCAAGTCATCAGTCGCGATGGCATCGTTCTTGTCGGCAGGATTCCTTGTTCCGATGGTATCGGCCATATTTGCCTCGCTGTTCGGAGATGAGGAAGATGACTATTGGAATCTTCCCGAATGGGTGCGCCGCAACAACATATGCATCTATGTACCATTTACGAAGAAGTGGCTCACGATTCCGATAGCGCATGAGCTGAGACCATTCTACGGGATAGGCGAAATAGCCTACAGCACCATGAATGGCAAGGAGACAACCGAGGATGCCGTGCTGAAAGGGGTTGAGTCATTCAGCGGGATAATGCCGATAGACTGGACCGGCAACGGTGGCGACAATCTGGTGAACTTCGCGCCGACAATTGTGCAGCCGCTGGTGCAGGTAGAACGCAATGTCGATTACTTCGGCAAGCCCATATACAAAAAGACTCCTTGGAATGAGAATGACCCGGAGTGGAGCAAGGCGTACAAAGGTACTAACGGATTACTTGTGGATGTTTCCAAGATGCTGTCGGAAGCCGGTGCCACAACCGATGAGTTCGGAGTTACCTCATATCCTCAGCACTGGTATAGCGGTGACATCAATCCCGCTATTGTAGAGCATCTTCTTGAATCATATTCCGGCGGTGTTGGAAAAACTGTAAATGGCTTTGGCAAGACCATATCCATGCTGTGGAACGAAGACGCGAGGGAGTTGCGCAATGTACCTGTCGTGCGCAAGTTCCTGCAGAGTTCCGATGAAAGAGCCGTCGAGCGCAGGTTCAGCAATGAATACTTCAAGCTCCGCACGGAGTATGAGGACTCCCAGCAATATTATCGCAAGCTTTGCGAAAACGCACGACAGGATAGTGTGCTGGGAGCAGCAGGTAAAATCTCGAAGTGGCTGGAGAGTGAGCAGGGACAACGGCATATGATGCTGCGTAGTTACATGCTTCAGATAAACAGAATCGAAAACGCCATTAAACAATCCCAAAATGAAGAATTCTCCGTCCAATTGAGAGAGCGTGCAGACAGTCTGAAAAAGGAATTGGTTCAAAAGGCTGCAATGTAATTCAACAGATAAAGTTCAAGATGTATCGGTGGTGAGTAACTTTGCTGCAAACAAGTTGGCAGCGAGCTAAAGGTTGCCACCGATACATTCACCGAATAAGACATGGCAATAAAACTGAACAGATTAAGCAAAGTTCGCCCTGCGAGTGTTGAAGATATGGATAGTATCGCAAGGGCACAGGCGCAGGGCGATGATATGCGCAGGGCTACTGATGTT
Source organism: Duncaniella muricolitica (assembly GCF_910574735.1). Classification (NCBI taxonomy): domain Bacteria; kingdom Pseudomonadati; phylum Bacteroidota; class Bacteroidia; order Bacteroidales; family Muribaculaceae; genus Duncaniella; species Duncaniella muricolitica. The sequence goes on from NZ_CAJTCF010000003.1 coordinate 61,489, forward strand.
CTGTTGCAAGCACAAACCCTATATCAAAATATGCACCGCTTTCGCCGTGAACGAGAGCGGAATAAGCGATATAACTACGGCGACCAATGGAGCGACATAGTTTGTGTGAACGGAGTGAAGATGACCGAGGAGCAGTACATTATGAAGCAGGGCAACATACCGCTGAAGAATAACCTCATACGCCGACTTGTGCGTAATGTTATCGGTGTGTATCGAAGTCAAGCGACAGAGCCGACCTGTTATGCGCGTGACCGTGACGAACAGAAATTAGCTGAAACGATGTCCACGGTATTACAATATAATATGCAGCTCAACCGCATGACCGAGTTGTATGCGCGAACTATGGAGGAGTTTTTAATCTCCGGTATGATTGTTCACCGCAAATGGTTCGGTCGCATGAATGACAAAGAAGATTGTTGGACGGAATATGTTCAGCCCAACAACTTTTTCATCGACAACAATATGCGCGATTTCCGCACATGGGATTGTTCCTGCGTAGGAGAAATACATGATGTCAGCTTCGAGGATGTGTGTCATGAGTTCGCCAAATCCCCCACCGATTATGCGAAACTCGCACAGATATACCGTTCTGCAAGAGAAAAGATTGTTCTGACACAAGCGTGGGAACAGTTCGGTTACTCTCAGTCCCCGGAAATGGATTTTCTTGTGCCGCGTGATGAAAGCCGGTGCCGTGTGATTGAGGTATGGCGCAAAGAAACAAAACCTCGCTATTGGTGTCATGACTATAACAACGGCGATATATTCAAGATTGAGCTTGAGGATTATAAAGAAATGGTAGTGGAAGAAAACACACAGCGCATCATGCAGGGGTTGGCAGCAGGTATGCCGCAGGAAGATATTCCACTAATCCGTGCCGAGTGGTTTATGGACTCTTTTTGGTATTATTACTACCTCACACCATTTGGCGATATTCTGAAAGAGGGAGAAACACCATACGACCACAAGAGCCACCCATACGTTTTCAAGGCATATCCTTTCATTGACGGCGAGATACATTCGTTTGTCAGTGATGTAATCGACCAACAGCGATACACCAACCGCCTCATAACCCTCTACGATTGGATTATGAGAGCATCGGCCAAAGGTGTGTTGATGATACCGAGCGACTGTATTCCAAAAGGAATGTCGCCGGAGGACTTTGCAGATATGTGGAGCCGCCACGATGGTGTTATTGTCTACACTCCGTCAAAGAACCACCGTGACCTGCCTCAACAGGTTCAAGCCAACTCTACCAATATCGGCATTAACGAATTGCTCAACTTACAACTCAAATTCTTTGAGGACATATCGGGTGTGAATGGAGCATTGCAAGGCAAACCCGGATATGCAGGAATGTCTGCGGCGCTCTACAATCAGCAGACACAGAATGCAACCACATCGTTGCTTGACCTGCTCGACACGTTCAGCGAGTTTGTGCGCGATGCCGCATATAAGGACGTTAAGAATATGCAGCAGTTCTACGACCAAAAGAGAGTATTCAACATTGCCGGTCGCGTAGGCACTCAGATTGAGTATGACCCCCGAAAAATCCGCGATGTTGAGTTTGACCTTTCAATCGTGCCGAGTACCGCGACACCTGCTTATCGCGCTATGGCAAACGACTTCCTTATGCAGTTGTGGCAACAGCAAGCAATCTCGTTGGAGCAACTTCTACAAGCCGGAAATTTCCCATTCGCAGACGAGTTGTTGCAGTCTATCCAATCGCAGAAAGAGCAGTTGGAAGCCGGACAGGTGCCGGAGGGTGTATCACCTCAACTTATAGCACAGGCACAGCAGGGCGCAAATATGAATGCCGTAAACCAACTGCAAGGTGCCATGCGCGGAGGTCAGCCACAAGCGCAAACCGCATAGGTTAGAATGAAGCCGCCGATACAACTTTAGGAACATATTTCAGATTGTTGCTGCCGCGAGTTACGACTTGCGGCAGTTCCATTTCATAGAAACAGATGTGCAGGCCTATTGCTCGTGTCATAAGCAAGTCGTCATGAGTACCGGCCTTTGCTCCGAAAGAACCGTTAGGCTTCTTCTCATAGTTCAAAAACTCGTCAATACAACGCTTGTCACGCTCAATATAAAGACCCTCACGTATAACCTTCACAAGCGTTGAGATAATCATCGGCTTAGTGGCAACATTAGTGTGGAAGCCATAACGAACAGGCAAGCCTTGAACAATCGCGTCCTCTGATTGCTTGCGAGCATACAGGTTTGGATAGATGTCTTTTATCTGATTGAGTATAGCCGTGGATTGGTCGCCGTCCACGTTGCGCTCCTTATCGTGTGTTTCGAGCGTATTACTTTCAATGACGAGCAGGGAGTTGTCGTAGAACGCAGCTATCTGAGCAGCTTTCCATGCCAACAAGTCCATATCAATGTGGCCGTACCATTGAGCGACAACAGACGGTTTGCCACCGTCCATCATCAACAGACGGTCGAATACCACAATCACAGACCAGTCGGCCTTATTGGAGCGACCGCCAACGTCCACGACAGTAAGGTAGCGGTTTGTCACCTCCTCCGGGTCATTAGGATTAACAGGGTCGGGCAAATTCCAAACCCACAACATACCCTGTGCATCGGCCTTGAACCGCAAATCGCGCAGAGCGTCCTCGCCCTCATCGCCGTGCGCATATATGTCGCCCACATAGCGAGGAGGCTTCTTTGTAGTCGGCCGCAGAGCCTCCACACAATACTTGTCGAATACAGCAGAGCCGGAGTTTACAAATGCCTCTACATCATCAGACGGATATTCGGAAGCCATTGAACCGTGGTCGTGATACTTTGCTCGTTCCTCAACATACCAATGAATGCCCTCCAATGTAGCACCAATCTCCCACAACCACCAAAGATACTTGCCACACTCCTCGCGGTCTGAGGGCGCAGAGCCGTTCAGCCTATTGTCGTACAACCATGTAGCAAACTTATATAACTCCTCCTTATTCTCAAATGGAAGTTGGTACAGCTCGATGTCAAACCACGAAATAAACAGAGGCTCAAACTGAGATTTAATTTCCGGGTCTTTGGCTGCAACATACTCGTTATGGAAGAAATTACCTACACCGTTGGCCGTGCTTTCATATACAATCATCGTATAAGGTCGATACAGGACACCCGAACAGGCAGAGCGCACAATATCCTCCGGCTTTTTGCCGTCAGTCGCTTTCCACAAACCGACCTCAGAAAGATGCACAAGAGCATAGTCACCACCACGACATGAGTCCGGCGACTCGGCAGAGCCTATTGAAATTGTTGCGTTACGTTGTGGCACAAGCTGAGTAAGGCCGGAGCGACCTACACCGACAAGTTTTTCCTCGTTCTCGGAGTATGTATCTCCTGCCTCATGGAGCATCGACACAGGGTAAGCCTCAATCATCTTCTTGAACATACCCTTGATTGTTTCAGAACCTTTGTTATAGTTGGATATGATTAGAGAGTTGAGGCCGGTGCGATGAATGAGTTGCAACCATGCCATATAAAGCTGTGATGTTGTAGAGCCTCCCCATTGTCGTGCTTTGAGCAGAATTATTCGTATTGGCTTTTCTGCAAGCCTCATACGTTCAAGCATCTCAACGAACCTACGTTGAGGGTATGACAAACGGAAAAGACAGTCGGGCTGACCGACCTCCTTGTTTTTGATGTAGACGAAAGTCGCAGCCCAAAATGGAAAATCATGCAATGAGCGGAGTCTAACAAAAGTATTGATAACGGCCTCCCTGTCCTCTTGAGTCGGCTCATCAACTCCCATATCATTGCGCAGGAGGCCGTCTATACCATTGTTCTTTATCAGTGCCTTGACAAGTGTATTTTCTGCCATTGAAGCAGGTAACCATTGTGACTGCATGGGAAAGTCCTGTATATGCACAAAGACACGTTTACCGACAGAACCCTCGCCGGTGATAGGATTGAACCGCGAAAACATCTCATCGCGGCGCTTGTCATTCTCAGCGACTATGTTAGAAACTGTAATTTCCTTTTCCATTGTCGTACCAGCCGTTGCGGATTTTGAATAACCTTTCAAGTGCTGATGAAACCTCCATATAGAATTTGGGTGCGGGAGAATTGACAACATTAAAGACCAACTGACACAGGTGCCAATCGGGGTGCTGTTCTTTTAGAGCCATTACCCTGCGGTGTATCTCCTCAAACATTTCTCGTTTTGTCGGGCGCATCGTTTCCAACACCGGCTTCCCTCGCATAATAGCAGACACCACCGCAGCCGCACGTTCCTCTGATACCCAAAACCGGGGAGAAGGAGAATTAACAATCTTCTCGCCGATTTCGTTCAACCGAACAAAACTCGCTGCATCTACCTGCTCTCGATATGCCTTTAGCAACGCTGCATTGCGTTCGCGAGTAAAGGCCAAAACACTTCCGAAGGACTTCATTGCGCTGCACTTTAAGGTATTAAACTCAATACAAAGATACAACATAGCAACTCAAAAGATAACGATGCCGACCCATTTAACACCCTTAACTTTGCCATAGATTAAACACCCATGTAACATCAATTTGAAACTATGGCTGAGGAAAAGCAAGTTAAGAGCAGACGTGACCAATTTGGCGAACGACTGAAAAAGAAATACCCCGACAGAGAGTATGCCGATGATGAAGCCTTATTCGGCCAAATCAGTGACGATTATGACGAATATGACAACAAGTTATCGGGCTACGAGGAGCGCGAACGCAAGCTGACTGATATGCTTGCGAATGACCCCCACAGCGCTCAGTTCATTACGGACATGGCGCAGGGCAAAGACCCGTGGACGTCACTCATTAACCGTATCGGCATTGACGGTGTAAAGGAAATGCTCGATGACCCTGCAAAGATGGACGAGTATTCTGCAAGCAACAAAGAATACATCGACCGCATGGCCAAGCAGAAAGGACTTGAAGAGGAGTGGGAAAAGAATATGAAAGCCACCCTTGCTATGCTTGAGCAGAAACAGCAGGAACTCGGTCTTACCGATGAGCAGATAGACGCTGCCGCCGATTGGATTAAGGAGGTTACGAATGACGCTGTAATCGGTATCATCAAACCCGAAACAATCGACATGGCTCTCAAAGCTATCAATCACGATGCAGACATCGCCGCCGCAAGTGAGGAGGGCGAAATCAGAGGCAAGAATGCCAAAGCTGAGGCAAAGCTTCGCAAGCCTAAGCGCGGTGACGGCACTCCGACTTTGGGCGGAGCCAACAATGCACCTGCGCCCTCTCGTGATAAAGGTTCAATCTTTGACATTGCAGACGGAGCGCGATAATGGGTGAACATATCAAATTTGTCGAAAAGCCTCTGCAACCCACCAAAGGTAGTGCAGGACTGAAAACGCAGCTTCCGGGATGCGCGACAACCGTCAGCAATCTTGCATCAGCAACAGGCGGCATCAAGCCGGGTAACATAGTATCAACCGATAAATAGACAATTTACATTTAATTTTATAACGCTATGGCAGAAATCGAAAACGTAACTGTAGGTTCGGGAGCGGCAGTTCCCACCTCTCCCGGCACAGCCGGGGTGCAGTCCCAAGCACCGGGTCAAGCCACTACCGTCAGCACTGTAGCGGGCGCAACAGGCGGCATAGCACCAGGCAATCTCGTAGAAACAGACATTGACGACCAACTGTTCCGCTTCCAAAGCGAGGACACGGCACTCATGTCGCTTATGCTCAAAGCAAAGAAAGTCAAGGTCAACAGCCCCGAAGTTGAACACTTCATGATTGACGAACAGCGCAGCTCCCTCACAACGGACACCGCAGTCGCAGCAAGTTCAAAGGCTCAGTTCGTACTTCCCCTTGCGGCAAGCGACCAAAACATTCCGCGCGACTATCACACACTTCTCGTCCCCGATGTGGACGGCTATGCTCCCGATGGCAAGACCGTTACCCCCGGCAAGAGCCTCATGCTCTTTGTTACAGGCCGTGACACAACCACCGACAACCCCGTAGTTCGTGCAGTCAATGGTCCGAAAACAAACGAGACCGATGCTTTCTGCACAACTCCTGCTATTCCTGCCGGTTCAAAGGTGAAACTTCTCGCCAATGCGATGTATGAAACGCAGAAAGAAGTAGACCCCGACCTCATCGTGCCTCGCCCCTCTATTGTATATCTTCAGAAGCGTGGCATGAACCAAGTTGTTTCCGACTACTTCGAGGCACAGAAGAAGCACATTCCGTTCACGCAGAGCCTCATCGCAGAACAGGCAATCCTCAATTTCAAGCGTGCCGGCAATCGCACCCTGTGGACGGGTATCAAAGGCAAGCTCCCTGTCAAGGTGCCCAAGCTCGGCGAACAGATGGTTTACTTCACCGAGGGTATCCGTTGGCAGTTCAAGCGCGAACTGCAGCACGCAGGTTCATGGACTTACGAGAAGCTCATTGCCCTTGCCAAGATGTATTTCACCGGCGAAGATGTTCCCAAGACCGCCCTGCTCCTTGCAGGTAAGAACCTCCTTGAAGAATTGCAGTGCATCGACTTCAGCAAGCACAAGGAAATTCAGATTGTCACCAAGACGAACCCTATCGGTTGGACTGTCACAAGCATTCACACCGTGTTCGGCGACATCGACATCAAGCGTGAGCCTACTCTTGACACTCTCGGCTATTCCAACTCCGGCGCCCTCATAGGCGAAGACCGCCTCGTCCACTACATCTACTCGCAGCAGCACGAGTTCAACGACCGTGTGGAGGGCGAAGAAGCTACTCGCAAGGGTATCGTTGTGTGGGACGGCCTCGCACTCAAAGGTGCTTGTCACATTTGGATTGACGGTGAGGGCGAAAAGGCAAATGCCGGTGCCACCACCTACACCATTTGGGAGAGCGAAGAAGCTCCTGCCGGTGCCGACCTCGTTGAAGGCCGCGTATATCTGCTCACACAGGACTGCCCCGGCATCAATGCCGCCGCACAGAACGGTCAGATGTGGCAGTACAAGGGTGAAACAGGCGGTTGGGTAGAGTTCACAGGTGAAATCATCGCAGACTAACCCGTATCATCAAATTAAACAGGAAAAGTGGCGGAGGGCGGCCAACGCCTTACCGCCACTTTTTTCATTCAACAAATCTCAAACCCCATATAAGACAATGGAAAAAATCACTTATGGCGCACCCCGACTTGTTGATTGGGTCGCACAGATTAAAGCCGGAGCCGCTACTGTAAGGGTACATTTCACCGGCGGAGCGCTTACTTCGTATGGTGTTACTCCTGCCGAGTACACCACGGCCAATCCTTTCATTCAGAAAGTGATTGAGCAAAGCACCTATTTCAAGGAAGGTCGCATCATTCTTTTGCGCAGAACCGCATTGCCCGATGTTGCGAAGCCCAAAGCACCGGCACCTAAACCCCAAACAGTCGCTCCGACTCCCGAAGCTCCTGCGCCTGCACCTGCCGAGGTTGAGGCCAAAGTCGAGGAGGCCAAAAGCCTTGCACCGGCTCCTGTCCCCGAAGCAGAACAATCCGCCGAGGAAGCAACAGCGTCAGCCGAAGAAGTCGCAAACGATGAGGCGGCAGACGGCCTCACAATCGTTGAAGCAAGCTGCCTCCAAGACGCACAGGCATACCTGCAAGAGCAATTCAACATTTCTTCCTACAAAGTCCGCTCCTACGATGCCGCGCAGAAAGCCGCATCAGAGCATGGTGTTAAGTTCGTTGGCGCAGCAAAGTTCGACACCCTTAACGGCGGCGAAAGCACCGAGAGCGAAAGCGTAGAAGAATAAACTACATGACGCTATGGTATATAACATTCACGATGTAATGCGCGATGTGCGCGTATGCCTCGACCAAAATATGACGAGTGAGCAGTTGTTGCAGACTGACGACATAGACACTCTTGCGCTTGACGATATTGTGAGAAGCAAGATTTTGGAAGCTGTTGTTAGAGTGCATACAAACGCACCGACATACCTTTTGGAACAGGGTCACAATTTCGGCGATGCCATATATTGGGGCGACCTCGAAAGCGGTTGGGTTCTGTTGCCGCATGACTTCATGCGCCTTATCGTCTTTGAAATGAGCGATTGGGAGAAAGCTGTATTCACGGCAATAAGCACCACAGACCCCGAATATGCATTGCAACGTCAGCGCATAAAAGCACTGCGAGGCACAGCACAAAAGCCGGTCTGCGTAATCACGATACGACCCGAAGGCCGCGCGTTGGAGTTCTACTCCTGCAAAAGCGAAAGAGCGTATGTGCGCCGAGCGCAGTATCTCCCTTATCCGAAAATAGACCGCGATGAGGGTATAGACATCTGTGAACGCTGTTACACAGCCGTGGTTTATGCTGCCGCGTCATTAGTATTACTCACATTAGGCGAGTCCGAGAAATCATCGGCGCTCTCCGAAATTTCTAAAACAGCACTACAATGAGTTCAATTCCAACAAAACAAATAGACGGTGATCTTGCGGTTGGGCGCAATGTATCGGCCGGAGGCGATGCCAACATTCAGGGCAATGCCCGTATAGGCCACGACCTAATAGTTGAGGGTTGGCTTGAAGCAAAGAACATCAAGGGTGTGAACAAAGGATTGTTTGCGTCCGTTGCTGCCCTGCGCGAAGCTTACCCGCAACCGCATGACGGTTGGTTTGCCGGTGTTTCCGCATCGGACAAAGACATTGCAGACCTCGAACTGACCGTTCAGCAGGGCAAGGCTCTGTTCAGAATGTATGTCGGCAGTGGTGGTGATTGGGTGTGTGAGCCTATCAACAAACTTTATGAGATTGTTGTGGACAATGAACAGGTTGATAATCTCCGAGAGGATTTGTCTACTTTGCGCGGTCAGCACGAAAGTCTTGAAAAGCGAGTTGATGCACACGACACTGAAATCAGCGGTATAAAGACACAGCAGACAACACTCGGCAATGGTATAAACACCAACACAGGCAATATCGCGACACTAAAAGGTCGTGTTGATGTACATGACTCCTCCATATCCAAGAACGCAGCCGCAATCAAATCCATTACTGACAGCAAAGGTCTACCAGGAGGCATAGCCCCCATTGGCGACAATGGCCTCATTCCAACTCGCTTCATACCTGGTGCGATGGATGATGTCAAAGAATTTGACGGTTTTGTGACTATTGTTGCGACACCCGAAGCTCAGTCAATTACGGGAGAGGTAGATGTGATGTTTAACAGCGTTACAGGCTGCTTTATAGCAAAACCTCACAGATTAGACATTACAGCCAATTATTACAGCAATTGGTATAATGCAGACTCTTTCGGCGAAAATTCGTTAAACGGCAGGATACCTGCAAGCGACAAGTTGTATGTAGACAAGACCAACAACAAGTCATATCGTTGGAGCGGTAGCAAAATGGTAGTTACCGGAACTGACCTTGCTCTTGGTGAAACCTCCTCAACGGCTTATCCCGGGGATAAAGGCAAACTAAACGCGGGAAATATCGAGCGGCTGAAAAAGGCATTTTCAATTACCACATTTGTCAATATCAACGAGCTGTTTGAAACAACCGGCAGTATGACATTCTCCGATGTCGCAACATACCTTGATAACGTTACAGAAGTAATTAAACCTGGTAGCGTTGTTACATATCTTGATAGTGAAGTCGGTTGGAAAGCTATGCAATTTGTGGGCAATGACCCAGACAACGGCATTGGCGCGGATGATAATTGGAAAGCCTTCGGCAACGGTTCGTCTATTGGCAATTGCTACAACGTAACAGCCGCCCGACTTGCCAACGGCGATGAGCTACCCTCCAATCCTCCGACATACGACACCAAGCAGAGTGCAATCGAATATGCCATTGCGAAAGGTGCTGTAAGTATTGGTGTGCAAATAACCTTTGCCGCAAGTGCCAAAGGTTGGCGCACATTCCAATACATCGGCCTCAGCGATGATGCAGACAGTTATGCCAATCTTGACAATTGGCTTGATGTAGCCGGACAGAGTGCAGGAGAAGAAACAATTCTCAACATCAATGAACTCTGCAAGGAGCAGACCGGCAGTAGCGAGTATTCTCTACTGAGCGCCGTCGCCGCCTTGCGTAAGCTGTGTGATAGCAAAGGTATCGACTACTTCAAGGACGGCCTTGTAATCACATATTGCATCAATGCAGGTGAACACGTTTGGGAAGCCAAGCAACTTCTTGACAAAGCGAGTGCTGACAATGCCGAGGCATGGAAAGACTTCGGCGGTGGCGGCACCGACCTCGTTGCCAACGATGTGCCGACCGATGGAGGCACGGACGCTTTCAGTACCGGCGGCGCATACGAGCGTATAATCGTAGACTTCGAGGAAAGTTTCAGCGAGGACGGCAATTCCAAGACCTATCAGCCGGTCAATGCCAAACGCAAGCCAATCGGTAGTCCTCTTACAGTTCCTCTCGGCGGTGGAGGTGGAAGCACCGATGCAACCTCATTCGCTGTCAGATTTGAGAGTCAGACAATCTATGGAGCCGCCGGAGGCAAGATTGTAGGCCGTTTCGCTGCCCGAAGCGTAACGCGCATGGGCGAGGAGGAAGTTGTCAATAACATCACCGAAATTTCTGTGAGCGATGCCAACACAGGTGTATTGCTTAAAACAGAAATCCTCACCAACGAACGTAGTTCGGCCACTCTCCAAGATTTTAAGTTCTCGGTTGATTTTACTGATTGGTTTGACGGAGCCGGACAGCGCAGCTTTGTTGTGGCTGTAAAAGACCAAGAGGGCAATGTGCGCCGCGTAGACGTTAGTGTGAACTGCGTAGACGTGACTGTTGAAATCTCCAAAGCCCTGCATGAGTGTCGTGTGTCGGCAGGTGCAGGTATGACAACTCTTAACAGCTTCTACATATTCCCTCGCAATACACTCGGTGGAACAGGTGGTGGTATTGACGCTATCATTGAAATCCTTTGGGATGGAGAATGGCGCGAACTTGGCCGTGCGAACATTCAGAAAACATTCTCGCAGGACATCAGCATCAATCCGAGCAATGTTCTTGGCGGTGGTGAGAAAATGCAACATGGCTCTTACCTGCTCCGTATTCATGGCTACGCACCTCAAGCAAAAGTAACCGGCAACTACGTCTACACGTCTATCATGTGTGTGGATAGCTCAAAGACAACCGAGCCGATTGTTTCTATCCACTACGATGCAAAGACCTTTGACGATGAATTGAACAGTACTGTTGCGCTCTATGACACCGCAAATCTACAAGTGGCCGCATACACAGCGGCAAGTGTAAGCGGAAACACGCAGGTGTCAGTAAAGGCCAACGGTGAAACAATTCAGACGTTCAATGCCGCTTCGTCCTCGACCTATTCCGTTAAGTATCAGATACAGGGATATACCAACGGCGATAACATCGAGTTTATTGCTGAAGGCAGATGGACTGAGGCCAACGGCAAAGTTCACACAGGCAATAGCCATCCGATAGTTGTCACGGTAGACGGAAGCGCAATTGATGTGCAGATTAAGAGCGGTGCCGCATTCGGCTATGACTTTGCCCTGCGCACAAATGCGGACGTGGACAAGACGATTACCGACAAGGGTGTGACAATGGCCGTCACCGGCGCAAATTGGCGCACAAATGGCTTCGTTTCCTATCTCGGTCAAAACGCTTTCCGTATCGCGGAGAACATGAGGGCTACAATCCCTTACTATCTCTACTCCAAGCAGACCAACGAAAGCGCGGGTAATGCAATCCAATTCTCCTTTGCTACTGACAACATCAAGGACAAGGACGCATTGCTCATGCACTCCTATGACCCTGCCACCGGCACCGGCTTCTATGTGAAAGGCAACGTGGCCGGCATATACTGCGCCAAAGGTGTGAAGCATCAGCGGCAAGAGCGCAAGTTCCGCAGTAAGGAGAAAATCACAATGGCCGTGGTCGTTGAACCTGCAAGCAGGGCAATCCAACGAGGAAGCGAAAAGTATTCCACAATCAAGATGTATCTCAATGGTGAGGAGGTCGCTTGTTTGGGTTATATCCCCGGACAAAATGCAATCTCTCAGAATACCCCCATCATGCTTGACGGTAGAGAGGGTGACTTTTATCTCTACTACGTCATGGCATACGAGAGCTACTATGAGTGGTCGCAAGCATTCAATAACTACCTTGCCAAACTGACCGATGTAAATGCGATGATAGCCGAGTTTGAGAGCGAAGATGTTCTTGACACAATCAACCGTCCGAGCCTCGACAAACTAAAAGCTAAGGGTATGCCGTACTATGTTGTAGTTGCGCCGCAGAAAGTGTTTGATGAGTTTGACGGAGATACCAACACCTCCACAAAATTCACCTGTACGCTTTTCTACTTCAACCCCGAATACCCGGAGCTGAACTTCAAGGCTACAAATGTTCAATGGCGCAGACAGGGAACGACATCAGCTAAACGACCTATCAAGAATGACCGCTTCTATCTCAACAAGCCGGTGAATAAGGCCGACAAGATTGTCATCACGCTTCTTAACCCCAACGAGAACACAGAACTTGGGCGCAAAGCCATTGCCCTTGCCGCAAAGAACTTTGTGCTTGTGCGTCCCGATGCAATCCCGGTACAGATTATTACCGTCAAGGTAGATTACTCCGACAGTAGCAATGCCAATGACTGTGGTGTGTGCGACATGATGAACAACACGTTCAAGGCTATGGGCAGCGCCTATCAGACACCTGCACAAAGAGCCTATGACGGTACGTTCACCAAAGGCGACCTGCACATTGAGGGTTGCAAGATGGACCACTCCACCAAGAACCACCCAATTGCCGCTTTCCGCTCCACCAATGAACAGCTTACCGATGCGTGGTTCCACGCAAAGGGCAATTGGAAAGAGGACAAAGGCGAACAGCTTGCACTCGGTTTCAAAGACACCCCTGGCTATAACAAGGGCTGTCTTAACTATGGCGACTTCATAGAGTTCTTTGGTCGCCGTGATGAAACGCTCTCGCAGATTGAAGCGCGTTTTAAGACGACTGAGGGATTAGACACCGATGCTGTCTACCTGCTCAGCCAATACTGCGGACGTGACTATGCGTTTATGCGCCACAACGGTACAGCATGGCAACGTAGCACCGGCTCCATGAAGCAGGTCGGCGGCCAATGGGTTGTTACCGGCGATGTGTTGAACCCGGTAGTCGGCTTTGAGCTGCTGTCCTATCAAGGTTTCTGTTGGTGGAAAGGTGTGTCGAGTATTGACGACATGATGAAAATGGAGGCCGATAAATCCTCTTGGGTTCAGAAGCTCGTTAATAGCGGTGACGTTTCGGCGGATACATTCCCGAAGTGGACACAATACTTTGAATGCATGGTCGATGACGACCAATTGCAGATTGACCTTGCGTATGGTAGAAAAGTACCTTACGAACTATTCCGTATGCTGAGGTTCTGCCATGACTGCGACATGATTGCCGCTGTTGATGGCAAAGAAAACCGTTGGCAGATTGTCGAGAACACGACAAAGGTAAATAATTGGAAAAACGACCTGTGGCAGTACGCATCACCTCAGAGCCTCTATGCCTACACGCTGTTTACCGACTACCTTGCCGCTACCGACCAACGCGCCAAGAATATGCAACCAATGTGGTTCTTGGAGGACGGTCAGAGCGTTACCAATGGTGTCTATTCTGCCGAACACGCGGTTAGAATGTATCTCAACAAGGTCTATGACTGCGACACCTGCAACGGTAAGGACAATGACGGTGGTTGCACCGTAGACCCGGAAGCAGACCCCAACCGTATGACGGACGACAACTACGTCAATCCGTATGCCGGTTACGGTTCAATCCTGTTCAACAACGTGGCAATTGTGCCTACCGTCTATCTTGATGCGACACACAGCGGAAATCAGCAACTTTCACTCGAAACAGTTGCGGCCGCAATGCGCTCAGCAAAGACCAACGTGGACGGTGTAGACATGATACCGTTCTCTCCGGAGGGTGCGCAGTATTTCTTTGTAGAGAAGCGTCTGAAATTTTGGAAGAAGCTCATATCTTCCTATGACGGAGAACGCAAGTATATTGAAAGCGTTGTCAAAAGCGATGATATATACTTCTATGCTCTGCAAGGTTTGGGGCTTACAGCTCTGCCGCAGTTCATTGAACAGCGTTGGCGCATCCGTGACGGCTACTATCAAACAGGCCAATTCTTCAGCGGAGTATTGAGCGGTCGTACATCGTGCGCAAGCAGCAATGCACGTATCCGCATAGTGGCCGCAAAGACCGGCTACTTTGGTGTCGGCCACGATGCAAGCGGACAACTTGACGAGGTTGTGTTCCTCGAAGCAGGACAGGAACATTACTTTACCAAGTTCAGTCACACGGAGTATGCTCTGTTATACATCTACCAAGCCGACCGAATTGCAGAGATAGACCTTAGTGAGATAAGCCTTGACAGCAGCTTCAACTTCCAAGTAATGACTCTCGCCGAGAAGATTGTAATCGGTAGCGAGAACCGACAAGACGTTTCAATCGGCTCCGCCGTACCTATCAGCTCAATGCCCCTCGGCTCTCTGCCGTTCCTGCGAGAGCTTGATGTGCGCAACACAACCGTAGCAAGCATTGATGCAAGCACCTGTCCTCGATTAGAGATAATCAGAGCAACAGGAACACCTCTGCAAAACTGCTCCGTTGCTGAGACATCGCCCGTTAGCGTGTTGGAACTGCCAGATACCATGACCGAAATCTCTCTTGTCAATCTTCCTAATCTCTCTTATCCGGGAGGGCTGACGATTGCAGGACTGAGCAATGTAACCAAGCTCATGATTAGCGGTTGCCCGAAGATTGATGCAATGGCTATGATTAAGAACATCGTAGCCGAAGCAGGACATATCAAGAGTATCGGCCTACGCGATGTGAACATCACCGCAAGTGTTGAAATTCTGCGCTCGTTGAAAGCGACCAATGCTTTCGGCCTCGATGAGAACGGCAACGACATTGCCGCCGACAAAACCGTTGAAGGTATCGGCAAACAATGCTCCGGCCTCACAGGTCGTTGGATATTGGCAGAGTTGATAGAAGATAACGATGTGGACGGAGTGGCAGGTCTTAACAGCCTTAAAGCCTACTTCCCTGCGCTTGACCTCTACAACTCGCAGTTCTCATTGGTGAAATGTTCAGATGTGGTAGATGCACCGGGTGAAAAATGGGGCAACCTCGATAACCTCACCGGTGCTTTGTTCTCCGCTGCCTATAAGCGGTCGGGACACCCATTGCGCATCTTTGAAAACACATGGGCTTGCCGAGCAGACTACAATGCCAAAGCACAGCGTCTTGAACTGCGCCGCCTCAGCCGTGCCAACTTCAATTTCATGCTTGACGGCAGCGAGATTGACCTTGCAGACGTGGCCGGTGCCGGTTACGACATCATGCACTTACTCGGGCATGGATGGTACAAGGGTGTAAACGACTACAAGAACCAAGACAAATACTATGTGTGGTCAAGTTGTGACAACGAGCCGCTATCAACGGCTAACGTCAGAAACATACACCGCCTCGACGACCTTTTGTATTCAGAAAGTCAAGGTGTGTATGTCGATGCAGACACCACTGTCGGCATGAATGTGGCAGACCTCCTTGGGCAAGGCTCAAATGTCAATGTATACCGCGTAGATGTTGAGGGCATGAAGCAGGTGCGTTGGCCGGGCATGAACAATCAGACAATGGGCTGTGTATTCACTGATGCAGACGGCAATGTTGTCGGAGTGTTCCAAATGGCAGTAAGTAATACCAACTTCGACTTCACAATTGGCAGTTACATATTTGAAAAAGTGCCGCAGGGCGCGAAGTGGTTCTACTTTACCACATTCAAAGACCTTGATGAGAGCGAGGTTCACACGGTGGATAGCGAAAGTATTGAAGCCATTGAGCCGGAATGGACAGAAATTAAATCTCCTAAAGCTCTCAACGAGGAAATTGAGAACGGTTCGGTGTTCGGTACATACCCGATTACCATTGACGGCCTCGGCCTACCCCGAAGTATCAGCAGTGGCCGTTCACGCAGAGGCACCGGCACATCGACTATAAATCCAAACTGGCTTTATGATGATGAAGGTAACGCTATAGAGCTACCTACAGGTACAATCAACTACTGCATGAAAGATTTCCAAAACCTTGCACGGCTCAGAGGTAAAGGCTATCAGCTCCAAGATTATGAGCAGCACAAGGAAACTTCAATCTTGTGGTGGGCATTGAATGGTCATAGTGATGAACAGAGCATTGTCGGTCGAGGACAGCATGACGGACTCCTCAACCAAGCCGATAACATAGGCATGGCCGACACACAGAGTAGCGGTAATGTGTGGAACTCAATACTCGGTATTAAAGGCTATGTTGGTTGCGACTCGGAATGGATGGACAACATCGCGCTCAATGTGACTTCTTTCAAAGAGTTTTTCAAGAACAAAGGCGTTGAGGTTGCATCATTCCCGATTGACGGTGTCGCGCATATCTTCAACCCGATTACAGGTAAGGAACGCATCGTACAATGCCTCACCTCCGGCGGCGGTAACTGTGTTGTACGCCTCGTTCACGGAGCAAAATGTGATGTGCTACCCTCGCGCACCATCGGCGACACAAGCCAATATATTGTTTCGTTCTGCGCAGGTTATTGGTACACCCATTCTCGCAGCCGCGTTGTTTCACGGTCGGGCCACGGTTCGGGTGCGAGCAGCGGCCTCGCTTGTGCGTTCGCGAATTACGCTTGCTCGTACTCGTACACGCACTTCGGCGCTCGTCTGGCCTTCCGAGGGCGACTAATCGTACTCTCGTAACAGCGACTTCTCGCCGCTCGTCCTTTTCGTTTGGTGCAGAGCTGGGGCATAGCCCCAGCTCTGCACCTTTCAATCTCGCGTAAGCGAGTCGTGATTGAAAAATAATTCGGCAAAGTTGATTGATATATCAACTTTTTGTTGTAACTTTGCGTTATGAAATCAGAACGGAAGATATTGTTTTATAAGGACTATTTCATCTCTTTCTACCGTGCTCTTGAAGCAGGGGCGCAGAAGAAAATTGATTATGTTCTTGGAATGCTCAAAATACAAGAGCGTGTTAATGAAAGGTTCGTGAAGTTCATCCGTGATGGCGTGTATGAAATCCGTGCATCGCATAACGGCAATATTTACCGGGCATTTTTCATTTTCGATGAAGGCAACATAGTGATGCTTCTGAATGGCTATCAGAAAAAAACACAAAAAGCACCGGAGTCGGAAATCAACATGGCTTTGAAACTAAAAAAGGAGTATTATGCAGACAAAAAGTAACATTGGCAGCTTCGATGCCATACTTGATGAGAAATACGGAAAGGTCGGTACACCCGAACGTGATGCTTTCCATCGTGAGGCTTACGCTTATTGTGTTGGTCAGATTATTCTTGATGCAAGGAAACAGGAGCGAATGACTCAGAGTGACCTTGCCAAGAAAGTAGGCACAGACAAAACCTATATTTCACGTATTGAGAAAGGTGCGATTGAACCCGGAGTTGGACTTTTCTTCCGTATCATGGACGCGCTTGGACTCAAAGTGGAGATTGCGCGACCACTTATGTAAAATGAAATAAAGGCGGACTACCCTCACAGCCGCGTTGTTTTGCGGTCGGGCAACAATTCGAATGCGAACAGCGGCCTCGCTTATGCGAACGCGAATAACGCTTGCTCGAACTCGAACACGAACTACGGCGCTCGTCTGAACTTACTAAGGTTAAATCGTGTGACCCTGCAAGACAACGAGATTGTCACCGCATTCCGCGAAGGGTATGAGCCTCGGCAATAGCAAATAGGCCTCACACGGCAAGTTTGGAAAGCCGAAAAATGACAATAACCTTACAAAGTGGAGTGTCGCTTAGGCGACCTCCACGGGACCGGAAGGCTCCAAGCATTTCACAATGGAAGCCGGAGGACGGCAAAAAGCGTTTTCCGGGCAAGGTTGTTCCAATTCGTAGCATAGCGAATACACCGATTGAGATACACGATTACGAGGCAGACCTCACAACTGCACACGGCGATGGTCGCTACCTTGTAAGTTTCCGCAATATTGCGGACGGTACGTTCAACAAGTTTTTCACGGCAAGCAAGGAGATGCAGAATATCCTCGACCAAATAAGTGACATCGAGGACGGATTTCCTTTTGAAACAACTATTGTCATGGACTACTATGACGGAAAGACGTTGCCAAAATTTACATAAGCCCAAAAGATAAAGATACAATCGCGGAATACAGCGTTACCTTTGCCATATGAATAAGATTTACGGCACACCGGTAAGGCAGGACGGCTTACAAAAAGTAGGCCGCAGAACTTTTACGCTCTTTTACGGACTATACTCCGATGAGCATGGAGGTACTTATGAGTATCGCTATACCTTTGACCATAAACCTACATGGGAGGAGGTGGAGGCTGTGTTGGTTGAAGCTATCAACGAGCATACCAAAGAAACTATTATAAACGGTTTTATATGGAATGGTATGCGCGTATGGTTGTCTGACGAAAACCAACGCAACTTTATGATGATGGAGAGGCTCACCTCAGAAGCATATCCTCGCACGGTAAAGATAAACGAGGACTCCAACGGCAAGCCTATCTATTACACCTTTGTCAGCGAGGAGGAGTTTGCGGCATTCAGTAAACTCGCCGCACAACACGTTAATAACACACTGGCCGCAGGTTGGAATGAAAAAGACGACCTTACCCCAGCCACGTTTGGATTTTGAACGCTAAGTTAGGATTTCATATAATGCGATTAAGAGCCACGGACTGCGCAGCCGTGGCTCTCTTTTTGTCTAACTCAAAAGATAACGAGAGCGAGAACCGACTACGGCCTACCTTTGCATAGTATAAACCAAATGTTAATTATCATGACAAAGAAAATTTGCAATGACAAGACCGGGAGCGACAAGAAGCTCCACGTCTTCTGTGAGTTCGTAATCGCCGCCTTTATCGGTGTGCTTGTGTCGTTCATTCATTTTTCCTCGGCAATCATTGCCGCCGTCATTGCCTTTGCCGTGGCTTTCGCTTTCGGCATCTACAAAGAGGTAAAAGACAGCAAACAGAAAGGAAATCATTTCTGCGTGTGGGATTTGGCATGGGATATTGTCGGTTGCCTTGTGGGTGCCGTCTTTGCTTTCCTTGCCAACTACTACACATGGCATGACATCGCCAGCAACCTCATCGAATAAACCATAACACAACACAGACATGGGAACAATCGTACCACTTAACAAACTCTACCTGTTCGTTGGGGTGTTCCTTGCCGTGTGCATATTGGTGATAGCAGCTATTATGCTCGACCTTTGGGACGGAGTACACACGGCGAAAAAGACGCATCAGCGCGTACACTCCCACAAGTTGAGAGTTACCATTGCCAAGATGAGTGAGTATTGGCGATTTATCATGATTGGCTTTCTCGTGGACTGCCTCGGTATATTCTTTTCGTTCTACATCATGCCCTTTGTGGCCGTGCTGTTCGGTGCCGGGCTTATTGTCGTTGAAGCGAAGAGTATGTTTGAACACGCGAACCGGCGAAAGAGTCACATGAGTGATGTGCCTAAAATACTCAATGACATCATCGCGGCAGTAGACAAAAAAGACGCTCAGAGGATATTTGACCTATTGAGCGCAAGTAATAACGACTCAGCGCATCATTAACTCACATAGAATATGAAAGTATTACTCGACAACGGACATGGCGACCCGCCCATCACCGGCGGCAAGCATAGTCCCGACAATCGTCTGAAAGAATACGTCTATTGCCGCGAGATTGCTCAGCGCGTAAGCAGGGAATTGACGCTTCGCGGCATTGATACTATACTTCTTGTGCCGGAGAAAACCGATACACCTCTGAAAGAACGTGTGCGCAAGGCCAATGGTTGGGCGCAAAAACTCGGCACCAAGAACGTAGTGCTTGTGTCAATACACAATAATGCGGCAGGGGCAGACGGCCAATGGCATTCTGCTTCCGGCTTTTCCGTCATGGTCAGCAAGAACGCATCTTCCAACTCCAAACGACTTGCCCAAATCTTCACGGAGAATGCCACCGACATGGGGCTTATGGGCAACCGTTGTGTGCCGCCCGAAAAATATTGGGTTCAATCCCTCGCAATGACACGCGACACCATTTGTCCGGCGGTTCTGACCGAGAACCTTTTCCAAGACAATGAGGAGGAGGTGAAGTTTCTGCTTTCCGAGGAGGGCAAACAGGCGATAGTAACCCTGCACGTCAATTCAATCATTCAGTACATCAACACTATCAAATCCTGAACAGAGAAACGGAAATAGTTGCTAATAAACAACTGCGTAAAGACATTGACGAGATTGTCCAAAGAGTTAAGGAACTGCCTGCCTCTCGTGAGCGCAGCCTTGCCATTACCAAACTCCAAGAGGGTGTAATGTGGCTCGGCATGGATTTGAAACGTCTGAACTGTGACAACCCTTATCCGTCAAGTAAAGACCCCTCTACAGGTTCTACCATTGAACCCACAGCAGACGGCCTCAAACTCTAACATCAACAAGTCATGAAAACGAAACACTATATCCTGTTAGCACTTGCAGGACTGACAGCATTCCTTGCCGGGTTCATCATCGGCAAAGACCGCACGGAGAAGCCGCCCGGCACCGTGACGGAAACAAAGGAAACGACCGTGGACACCATTCCGTACTACGCACCGATGCCGCAGTCGGAGTTGGCGTTAGGCACACACCGTTATACTCTACCGACATATCGTTTCCTCGGTGGAGGTGTAGGAGGCGAACCTCGACAACGTGACGACAAGGACAGTATTTGTGAGGACAGCATAATTCACTCTACCGTTTATGGCGTCGGCGCCGGAGGCGAACCCCGATGTAGCCAAGACAGCGCAATCGTGGAACTCCCGATAACACAACGACACTATGCCGACAGCACTTATGAAGCATGGGTGAGCGGCCCGGTAGACCCACGGCTCGACAGCATCAGAGTATTTGCACCAACAACAATTATCACCAAACGAGAATGGAAGCCTCCCAAGCGTTGGCACATAGGAATAACAGCCGGTTATGGCTATGGGGCAAAGGGCTTTCAGCCGTATATAGGTGTCGGAGTAACTTATTCAATAATCAGTTTTTGACATGGAGATAACACTATCAATCAATAAGGAAGATGTGATGCAGGAGATTGCAGTCACCACCGCCTACACCGGCGGCAAGATGGACAATGACGAAAATGCTCTGCACCGCATATCTACTGTTGATGAGGATGAGAACCACCTTGAAAGATTTTGGGAGGAAAGCCGAGCGGACATCTGCCAAGAACTTATCGGCCTTGTCACTTTTGAGGGAATGGTGCGTGATACTATCGTCACACCACCTGTAGACCCTGTTCTCCCTGTAGACCCCATAGCACCCAATTCTGCCGCACTTCCTCCCATTTTGCAAAGGCAGCATTACGAATTGAGGCTTGATGTGTCTAAATCCTTTGACGAGGCTCTGTTGCCGAGTATGCGACTCAGCCTGTTCAGTTATTTCGTGCAGAGCATAGTAGCCAAGTGGTACGTCTACACAAACAAAGGAGAAGCCGGTGATTATGCTGACAAAGCAAGCACTCTCCTTGACGATATTCACCGCAAGGCCGTGTATAAGAAAAAGCCGACACGTCCCACCTACGATGATTAAACTAATAAATAATACATCACAATGGAACAGAAAAAGACCATTACAGTAACGCTTGAGTCGAAAGAAATCAAGTTTGACGTGATGAACAAGTCGCATCTTACAGGCCAAGCGCGAAACGCAGAAGGCAAGGACTACCGTGCCACTGCGTATATGCAAGCGAGTGAGGACGATGAACACGCTTATCAGATACTCCGTGCCATCAGCAATGCTTTCTCCCATCTGAAAGTGGAACTCGGAGAGTATTTGCATGAGGACGGTTCTACCTCCAATAACCGCATAAACAAGACGGTCGAGGACGGAGGAAAGCTACAGCTTGTTTTCTTGCTCCCCTCAAATTTCAACAACTCGGCATGTGACAGCCTTGGCGGTATGCTCCACGAGTATATTGTAGACCGCACTCTTTCGGAGTGGTTTGTAATCACCTCCCCGAATGACGCGCAGAACTACTCCAACCTTGCCACCGATGCACTCGACCGAGCCAAGCAAGCCCTGTACAAGCGCGAAAGGCCGACACGTCCCACTTATAACGATTAAGCCATGTATCATATCGGTTGCAGCGAGGACTGCTATAATTCAGATGCCGGGGACAGCAAGGCCACAAAGAATGTGACGTTGGTGTTTCATCGTGCGCAGTTGCTTTACGACATAAAGAACTATGCCTATATCGAGGGGCATGTGTGGGGCGAGGAAAACCAACACGCACAGCACACCCTCGTTGAAATCGGCGAGGAGGGCAATGTCGATAGGGTGAACCGCATTTTAGGGGTCGTTCATGCCGCAGCCGTTGAAATGCTTTATCCCTACACAAAGCAGGAGCCGATTGACGACGAAGTTATTTGTGACCGAATGTGGACACCCGAAGATTACCAAATCGTCATGAAAGTGCCGGCCACGATGTCACGAACCACCCTGCACCTGCTCAACAAACTAATCCATGAGTTTATGGTAACTCGTGTGATATATGATTGGTTGAGCATCACGCACCCCGAAGCCGCGCGTAACTGGCTTGAAAAAGCGTTGGAGGCGCAGGAGGAAATCAACAGCATCAAGAACAGCCGTACAGGAGTGCTGAGGCGACCCTCGCACCCATTCTAACGTATTACTTGCCGGGGCAACCTGGAACTATCCCGACAAGGACGAGAGCCGAGACGCATCACGCGCCCCGGCTCTCTTGTTAATAACAATCTTTTCTACCTAAAACTAAAACCTATGTTATCTTGGTTGATTGGTCTGACGTGGAGTAAACTGCAACGAGGCTCCGAACAGGCTCTCTGTTGCTGACAGCGAAGTGACACACGCGATACGGAAATACTTGTAAGGTGTGCCATGGAAGCCGCGCAAGTAATGGTCTTTGCTCGACCATACCAAGTGCCAATTGTAGAGGTCGCGAGAGCCATAGAGGACGGCTTGCACATTGCCTTTCTGAAAGTGTCCTCGCTGAATTACCGTGTCCATTGTTTTGAGAATGTCGGGTGTTTCGAGTTTGAGCGGACGAGTAACGAGCAAACCTTTTGTTTCCACTCCTTGCATGGCCGAGAAATTCAACAGCGCCCCATTATGGTCTACAGCCAATGCCTCCGGGTAAGAATTGATACCGGCCTCAATGGTGGAATACATCATGCCCCATTCCTTTGATTTTAGAGAGTAGACGTATGCGTAAGTGTAATTGGGATTATAGACAATCACACGTTGATGCACATAGTCATAGAGCATACCACATTCGGAAATAAAATCCAAGAACGGAGCAGTCGGCAGACAAGTGTCTGCATCATGGCCAAGCATGGAGTGTAATTTATCCATGCCGGGAAGTTGCAGGACGTTGAACGGTTCCTCCGCATTGATTACATCGGTTATACATTGAGTCTGTGAGCCGGATATAAGCATAATGCCTCGGTCGGTTGCAAAGAGAACCGCACTATCCATTTGTAGAGGCTCAGTATTTTCAAGAATAACATCGCGCGTAATAGGCTGTCGAGCGGAATATGATCCGGTAGATGATACTTCCAAAGCCCAAACGCCTTCATCAGTAAAGGCGTATAGTGGGAATTGTCCGAACTGACCCTCAGAGAGAGCTTTGGCCGCTGTCGATATTGCCATAATGCGCCCGGTGCCCACGGTATTTATGCCGAGCAACGGGAAGATATACGGATTATTCACCTCGGACGTATAGACCTTATTGAACACATCAATAGTGCGGTCTGCAATTGATGATTGCGGCGGTCTACCTTGTGAAACTCCGGCAGGTTCGTCCCAACCTCCGAAGTAGAACGAGCCATTGAGAAAGCCGTGAGGCTCCAACGGGACAACAAGGTGCGCCATATCGAAATAATCTGTACGGATAATCACCGCCTTATACGCATTGACATTCGGATAATAAAAGAACAGTAACGGAGCCTCATGCCCACAAGAGCCGGAAGTGCCATATACAATGATGTCCTTGCCGTCTTGCTTGATGTAGACGGCCACCAATACACCGACAGTTCTATCAATAGTTGTTGGTGGCGCATCGGACCAATGAGCAACATATCCGTCCGAATAATTGAATAAAGAAAAACCATCGAAACCTTGAAACAACTGCTTTTTTACACCTGAGAGATTAAGGCGAGAGTTGTAGGCAAACGCTTGATGCGGTATTATTTTATCGTGGCTGTCGTAATCGTCAGTCATTACCTCACGAGTTACAAGCGATTGTAGATAGTCCTCCTTAACCGGTATAATGGTACGTCCTGTTTTAAGTTCCTCAACACGTATGCTATGCAGGAAATAGAATTGCGAACAACTGCGTATATCTTCCTTAACTGCGTCTGCACTACGTTTGGGAGTCACCAACACGCCTCCGGGTCGCAAAGAAAGATTATTAGGGGTAAAAGTAAATGCATAGAGTTTGCCAAAGTTGTTTTTCTGATAGCGCAGAGGGTATGTTGTCGTGCTTGCAGCTTGGTTTGTGTGCTTGCAGACGCTGAAGCTCGATAAGTCCTCACCGCCATTGATAAACTTTTCGCATTGTCCGTTTTGGTCATATGTATAGATAGGTTTGGAAATGAATATATCCACCGACTTAATAATGTCGCTCCAATTTTTAAGCGAGTTTAAGTCAGATTTAAGCGCGTAGTCGAGAGTATGCACAGGAGCAACGACACGAAGAACAGCACTTGTATATGTGTCGTCTTTGCCATGAAGATTGAACCAAAATACACGAGGTGTATTCTCGGAGCTACATATCATAAGGATAGGTGCTGAATGCCGGGTCAGAGAACCGTCATACAGGCGATACGCATATCTTACGAAGAAAGGATATATGAATTTGCCTTTCTGTGTAGACTCCTCAGCAATGAATTTGTTTATCTTGGCTAAGACTTGATTGGTGATATTGGTTTTCTGAGTATCGTCAAACTCAGAAAAGATATTGTTCTTGTGTATGCTGTAGTTTATGGTAAACTCGTCTGTTCGTTTCATTTCACCTTGCAAACCAAACGAAAGTGAACATTCGGGCATGGAGGTGCCGAGATACAAATAGCCGGACGTGTCACCTTTCCAAAGGAAATAGTGCATACCGTCAGAACAGAGAATGAGCAAGGTATTACCAATAGAGCTGAACTGATAAATATCAACCCCGGAGAAAGAGCGTAGGACAGTTGGTGTTGAGGCCGTATCTCCATAGGTTGAGTTGTCGAGCCAACTAACCGTTTTTCCTTCCAAAAGGATATAGTGCTTGTATGCCGATGTTCCGTGAATGTAGACAGCCTTTTGAGAAGCAGACAGGCCAATAGATGTTGGTATCGGTTGCAGAAGTGGCTTCAATTGGCTGTCCTCGCTGATGAGATTGAGCGATGTTGCAAGCTGACCGTCCGAGCATTCGTAGTCGGACGGTTGAGATGTGTAGCCGTTGTATTTAATATCTTTAATCATAGTGAGCAACGGTATATGATTGTTATGTACTTGGTGTTGTCACGTTCAATCTCCATACCGCACGGACAGCGCAGTCTATCATTGACACCTGCGGCCACAAGCATGGCGGTCGCCAAAGCCTTAGAGCAAGTGCGGAATGTTCCCTTACCGTTAGCAGTCGCCCACACTCGACCATCGTGCCGGCCGGCATAATTGCCGGAGCGGAGTTTAACATATAGATACATTTCGCCACACCCCTGCGCGATGTCAATCACATCACCGGGAGCAAGTGACAGCTTCTTGGCGATATGTGCTGATATATCAATCTTGCCGGAGGCATGGAATGATATGTCGTGCTTACGCGAGTTGGGCAATATACTTTTCATCATTGGCAAAATTAGTTTTAATGATTAAGGTGCCCACTTTAAGTTGTGGGAGAGTTTTCAAAGAATACTCGTTTGTTAATTTTATACTATTTCTTTTTTAAGATGTTTTTCTAATTCACAGCATAGAGCCTCACACCATGCACGAGCGATTGTTACCTCTACAGCATTTCCGATGAATTTCTTTTGGTCTGCCTGTGTACCGATAAGCACATAATCTTCAGGGAAGCCCATTATTTTTTTGAGTTCGGGTATCTTCAACATTCTCATCTTGATGTCGATTATTCCATACATTACCATAAACTCTTTTATTTTCATTGCAATAGGACTATCTGTATCCAAAATTTCAATCATAATATCACCTGTTTCGGTCGCTATAAGATACGGCGGACGTTTGTCCATCTTAGCAATAAGTGTGAAACATGGAGAGTCCACAGAACCGCCGGGTGATGTAAATTGAGGGTTCATCAGATAATGTTGCTTAACCGTAATAAGTTTCTGCTTCGGATTGGTTAATACAGCTGGGTTCGGTTGTTCAATGCTTGATAGTTGACCTCCGCCGGAATACTCGTTTGCAATGAACTTACAAGAAGCAACACCAATCTGCCCAACTGTGCAAATAGTAGGTGCTGGTTCTTCAATGGAGTGCCCCGTATTGTTGAAGCGATAATTAACGACAAATCTTTCGGCTTGTACAAGTGCCATTTTATCCTTTGCTGTGAGTGTTGCCGCAGGAGCATCGCATGAAGTATTAAACCCATTACCATAATGAACGGATACAAATGCGTGATGGTCTATTGTCGTAATAGTACCTGCAGGTTCTTCTACAGATATGTTCTTACCCTCCGGCGCACCTCCAAACTGTTTAGACAAGAAAGCTACCGAAGCAAGTGCAAGACGGCCTTGCGTTGCTACCGTGGGGCATGGACTATCAAGAGAGGGAGGCACATATTTTCCTGTTTTCTGATTAACGCTGTTGTACTTTACCATGAAAGCGGATTTTCCACCGGCCACGAACTTTATAAGTCCAGCATAGATACGCTCAAGTGTCTTTTCAGACAGAGGCTTTTCGCGAGAAAAGATTGATTTGCCCTCATCTTCAAAGTCAAGAACATCACGCACAGGCTTCCACTTCTGAGTATCGTTGAACAGTCCGGCCTCGCCGGTTTTGCTATGCGTAGGTTCGGGGAACACTATCGGCAAACCATACTTTGCGAAAATCCCGAAGAAGCGTTTGCGAGAAGTGTATGCACCATAGTCGGCGGCATTCATTATGCGGTATTCGTAATTGTATCCATACCGTTTCACCTTGTTAATCCACCGAACATAGCACCGGCCACGGTCTTTTGACAACGGACGGCCATTTTCGTCAAGAGACCCCCAAGACATAAACTCCTCGACATTTTCAATCTGAATATAATCGGGGTCGATTGCCTCAATGTAGCGAAAAAGATGCTCAGCAAGTGTGCGGCTGTCTGCATCGCGTGGTTGGCCTCCTTTCGCTTTACTGAAGTTAGTACATTCGAGGGAAGCCCACAGAACGATAAGAGCCTCCTGGTTGTCTTTACGACACTCTGCAATGTGAGAAATCAGAGGAGATAACTCCAACGTGCGTATGTCCTCCGTGAAATGCAATGCGTTGGGGTGATTGGCCGCATGAGAGGCTATCGCCTTTGCATCATGATTGACACAAGCGATTACATCTGCACACGGCTCATCATGCAGTCGTGCGCTATTGACACCTGTAGATGTACCGCCGGCACCGCAGAATAGGTCGATGTATAATAGTTGCTTCATCGTTATATCCCTTTCATAAAGCAAATCCAATGGGTGTTTGCTCGTTTGCCGGATATATGCCCGAAGATTGGCTTTTGGTCGGTAAGTTTCAACACTTCGGACACCCTAATATCGGTTTCATTCCATTTGAAGATTAGGAAACCTCCGGGCATAAGCACTCGGAAACATTCTGCAAAGCCTCTTCTTAACATATCTCGCCAATCAGAATAAAGTGCGCCATACTTGATATGCTGATAACCTGTTGGCTGCGCTTTCTCATTGAGGCTTCCGTACATATCTGCCATTTTGGACTTACCGACATTCCGTAATAGATGCGGAGGGTCAAATACTACCATTCTGAAATGATTGTCGGGATATGGCATACTCGTGAAGTCGGCTTGCACATCGGGTTTGACTTCAAACTTCCGTCCATCGCAAAGGGTTGTTTTAACCTCGCGAATGTCTTGGAACAGAACACGAGGGTCGTTCTTGTCGAAGTAGAACATCTTGCCACCACAGCAAGCGTTAAGGATTGGTTTATGCACACTCATTTCTCAATATGGTTAAGTCGTTCTTTCAATCGGTGCATCTTGAAGTTCGCCATTTGTTCTACACTTTTTGGGCCATAGATTTGTGCCATTTGGAAGCACATAATCATTACATCTGCAATCTCCTCGCAAACATCGCTGACAGTACCACGGCCACGAGATAGTTTGCATAGTGCGTTCTGAAGTTCGGCCATTTCCTCGAACAACATTCGAGTTTGTGCCTCTTTGCCATAGGTCTGAATGGCAAGCTGAATGATTTCGTCAAACTCCTTGTCGTTCATCTTCGGGACTTCGGTACATACCGGCTTACCGTAAGGTGTGGCAGGGTCGAGAGTGTGAGGCTCGTTGTCGTGAACTTCCTGTTTCTGCTTTTCGGCATGGCGATTGGCACGTTCATGTCGGCCACACACTTTTTACAGCGGTGTTTGTAGGATTTTGACATATCGCATTGGGGAACCATTTCCCCACAGATTTCACATTTTTTCTTTTGCATAATGTTATTTTTTGAATTTACCGAAGATTTGTTCTGCTTTCTCCACCGCGTTCAACATAGTCTTGCTAACGAGAGCGAGCTTTACTTTTATAGCCTCGAAATTAGTACCGTTATATTCATGGGCGACCTTAGTCATGCAACCGGCCAACAGCGAATATTTCTGCACTTCGGGAAGATTAGACCCTTTTATAATTTTCTCAACCTGTTCACTGATAACCTTGTATTCGGGAGTCATTTTGCTGTCCATGCCGTATTTATTTTGAGTTAAGCATTTCACTCAGCTCCTCGGCCTCACGTTTATTGAAGTCATCATCTTCATCAGTGAACACCTTGATGCAGGTTTGATAAAGGCCACCCTCACAGATAGAGGAGCGACACACAGCCCAATAGCCGTGATACTTACATTCTACATTGTCGATGCGCTTAACGCTGTATAGTGCAAAGCAATCGTTAGCAGAGCCACGATAGCCCTGTATTTTTGCGTTGAGGCTCTTGACCTTTAAGCGCAGATGTTCTGCGGCATAGTGTTTGCGCATGGCTATTACGATAGCCGCACCGAGAAAGAGTGCCAATATGATGGCGATAGTTGTAATTGCTGTCATTGTTGATATTATTTTAGAGGTTGTTGTATTCAGTTTGGAGAGCTTCGAGCCGAGCCTGTGCCTTGATGCGGACAGCTTCTGCAATATCCTTTCTATACCTGTCTACTTCCTCGTCAGTGAGTAGTTCACAGCATGAGGATGCGCAGCAACATCCGGCATTGGCAAACATGATTTCGACAAATTTGCCTCTCTCAATATTTGCTAAGATTTTTTCTACATACGCTATCTGCTTTTTGATGTCGATAGCGGTGTTCAGAGTTTCGTCATTCATATTTTACTATTATTTTATCTTCGGCTTTTGCCACCGATGGGTATTACGTTGTATGTTTTGAAGCGGTCAATCAGTCGCCCGAAGCCGTCCTTATACTTTTCTTTGAGCTGCTCAATAGAAAGATTGGTAGTGACGTGTGCCTTGAGGTGGAACTGCGACCAAATTTCATTTCGTGCATGGAGAAATTCATCGGTCAGCACCTTTGTATCCATGCCGTAAAAGGTGGTAGTCTGAACCCCGATGTCGTTGAGGCAGATATTAACCGGCTTACATTGGAAGCCCTTGTTTTCCTCCTCATTGAATGTGTATCGGTCGAGGTTGTTGTGCAAAGTATAGTAGTTTATCATTTGCGTGACCGATAGGTTGTGGAAGAAGTTCGGGTTTTCGGTGTAGCGCAGGTATTCAGAGAATATCTCCATCAACAGGGTTTTGCCGGTGCCGACATTGCCGTGAAGCATAATGTGTTTGTGCAACTTGTACCCACGACCCGGAAAGACCTCCTCAGCCAAAGGACAATTGTTGAAATACAGCAGGAGAAAGCGCAGTACGTCACGGTTGTTATCATCAATCACAAACTCACGATGTTGGTAAGCAAGAACCTTGTTTGCTATCTGCAAAAGCAGACGAGAGTGGGCTTTATACACCTCCGGGATTTCAAGAAGCTGCCGTTTCTGTTCTGCTTTTCGCACATCATTCATGACACGTCTAATCACGTTATCAACAGCCGACACACCAATCCGTGCGAGTTCGGCGCGTTGGCGCTCCTCCTCGGTTTTAGGCTCAGCGGCCATACGGCGGGCGTGGTCTTGCTCCATCTTGGCTTGCAACTCACGCTCCTCTCGTTCTTGACGATATGCGTTTTGTTGCGTTATCCAATCCGGCAAACTATCTCCAATCTTCTGTAACATAATCAAACGTCTTGGCCTCCAAACCCACCGCCAAATGTGTAATCAGTCGGAGCAGGTGTTGAGGGTTGGTTATTTGTATTTGATACTGTGTCGCGGTTTTTAATCCTCATGGCCGATATAAGGTGACGCGACCAATCGCTGTAATCTCTATGTTGAGTTTTTGACAGCTCCCATTCAGCTACGACAGCCTCTGCCAATGAGCGCAATATACCTATCTCGCCATAACCTAATCCGAAGTTCTTGCAAAGCATTTGTAAGTTTTCACTCTGCCCATTGGCAAAAAACTCACGAAGCCACTCCGTATTATTTGTTTTGGTCGGAGCCGGAGGCACGGGTGTAACCTGCGCAGGTGCCTGTGGTGTGACCGGCTTCGCCGCTTTTGGCTGTTTCGTTTTAGGTTTGCTTGCTGTAGTCCTTTGCTGAGGCTCGTCCAACAAAGAGTATTTATCAATCCGGCTCATACGTTTGTTGAGGCGCTGAATATTGCAATAGCGCACTTGAATACCCTTAGATGTTAAGACCTGTTCCGTGTCATACATATTTTTATCGAATAACCCCAACGTCAGGCAGTTTTTAATAACCTCCAATACATAAGCCTCCTCAAAGCCCGACATTTCCGAGCCAATGAAAGGCAACTCATCGTCCCACTGCATGAAGTACCCATTCTTGTAGATAAGACAGAGCAGGAGAGCATATACTGTAACAGCTTTACCACCTTGACGCTTGATTAACTTGCGAATGCGTATGTCTTGAAAGAAGTCTATATCAAAAGGGAAATACTCAAGCCCCGATTTTGCTATTCGTGCCATAGCCGTATTGATTAAATTTCTACGATTGATATTCCGTGGACATGGAGCATCAATTTTCGTTTGATTTTATACTCTTTTGTGCGGACTCCCTTTGTATCCTCGACAACGGTCTTACCGTCTTTGCTGTAGACAAAATCGGCATAATAGGCACACTCCCTTTCCAAGAGATTGCCGGCAGTGTCGCGTTGCGCAGGGATAAGCACATACTTTACTTGCTCACGGAGATTAGAGATAAGGCCGGCGCGTTGCATCAGCTTCAGTTCGTTGGCTCTGCTATGTTCCTTTTTGGAGTCGTAGCCGCCGGACTTCTTTGCACCATACTTGTTGCGTTTTTTTGTGGCCGGTGCAACGCGCAATGCCTTAAATTCGTCAATCGTCATCGTCCTTTGGTTTGGATTTATCGACAATGACTGTTTCCGGGATAACCGTGCCGTCGGCACCGTGAACCGACATTGATACCTTTGTACCATCCGGCACCGCATTGCGGAAATTCCTTGCAGCGCGTTGCACACCTTTGTCAGCGGCCACCTTTTCGGCCACTTCCTCAGCGGTGTTCTGTGCCTCCTCCGGGACTTTGTACTTGTAGACATCAACAATCTTTGTTTCGTTGATACCCTCAATCTCATAGTCGGCCAGTGTTCCTCGCATACCTTCGTTGAAGTTGGCGAGAGCTTCAGCAAAGTTGGAGGCTTGCACGAGGATATAAGAGGCACTCCTTTTTTCTGCCGCTGTTTTCTCGTCTATGGTTATGAAATTGACCTTGACCTTATAGAACTTGTCGCCGCCCTCGCTCCAAAAGATTTCAGAGATTTTGGTTTTGCCGACATTGAGAACGTTGAAGTCGTTGCAGAATGGAGTTATCTCCTCAACGACACGAGCCTCAGCCTCTGTGCAGGAGAGCGCATCAACGAGATAGGGGTCGGTTACCTTTACGGACTTGCCTGTTTCCGTCAGCTTCTCGTAACGGACTTTTACTTCAATCCACTGTGCCATTGTTCATGCGATTTTTGAGTTGATTACTGAGTTTGAATTTCACGATACGCTGTGCCGGAACTACAACCGTAGTACCTGCGTTGATGTTACGAGCCTTTTTCTCCTTTGTGGTTTTAACTTCCATCGTGCCGAAGCCACGGAGATAGACGTTTTCGCCACGGTCGAAAGCGTCCGAGAGAATGTCCGTCACACCGTCTACGACATGGAGAGCCGTAGATTTCGGCAGGTCGGGAATACGCTTGCAGAGTTCAACTGCGATGTCATTCTTTGTCATGATTAGTCGATTTTGAATGTTGTTTTTTAAGTTTTCGATTTATTTTATCTTTAAGTTGGCCTATTGCCCAAGCGTGGGTGCTGTTGCGCAGACCGTTCAATGACTTTAATGCTCTATGGCAATATCGAGGCAGGACATTATGCGCTCAATATCTGAATTGCTGATTTCAACCATAGTCGAGGAAAGATTTTACAAGTTCATCGAAATACATCTTGTCGGTCGGTATATCATCATCGGAGGCCATTATCTGATTGGCAATGCTCCGCTTTTTGTGAATGATATTGTAGAGAACCGGGTCAATAGTGCTACGGCCAATGAGGTAATAGCAGGTCACGTTATTCTTTTGGCCGATGCGGTGGGCGCGGTCTTCGCACTGACAGCAGTCGGCATACGTCCACGGAAATTCCACAAAGGCCACATTAGAGGACGCTGTGAGTGTCAGACCGACACCGGCAGCTTTGATGGAGCAGATTATCAACTGAGCTTCGCCGGACTGAAACGCATCGACAGCAGCCTGTTTCTCGGCAAGGCTATCATCGCCGGTGACACGGACGGCATCGGGGAATTGCTTTTGCAAAGCCTTGACAATCTCTTTGAGTGAGCAGAACACAATCAAAGGCTTGCCATTGGCAAGGAAATTGCGTATAAAGTCTGTTGCCTGTTTTACCTTACCTTTGGAAGCGAGGGAGCGCAGGGTCATGAACTTTACCAGAGCCTCCATGCGCATTTTGCGCCGGATGTCGCGGTCGGTACACTCGGTGTATTCGCGCAGATAGGCGGCGAGGTCGGCGGCAGCGAGGTCGTATTCATCGCGGTTGGATATTTCAACGTAGAGGTCGGTTCGCGTTTTGTCGGGGAGCTGCGTCAGCACCTTTGCTTTCTCTCGCCGTATCATACAGGTATCATACAGTTTGTCGGACAACTCGGATAGATTTTCATTCTCTCCGTAGTCGGCAAGGAATTTGCCACGGCCACCGAAGTCAGAGAGCAGTCGCCCCATGATGGCGAGTTGTGCAACGAGGTCTTGCGCGTGATTGACAACCGGGGTGCCGGAGAGCAATATGCGCCACTCCTTACCCTCGACAATGCCACGAGTGAACATTGTTTGCTGTGCCGTGGGGTCTTTGAGCCGGTGAGACTCGTCCATGATAACGGACTTGAAGATGTTGATGTCGCGGTTGAATACAACATCTTTGAGCGTGAATGTTTTGCCGCCCTTGATGTCCCACACAAAGAACTTTTTCAGACTCTCATAATTGACAATAGCAACATGGAACATACCCATGCCGAGGAGATACGGCCACGATGTGCGAGTGGCATTGTCAAGCACAAGAGCCTTTTTGTCGGTGAACTTCTCAAACTCACGCTGCCAATTTATTTTCAGCGAGGAGGGGCAGATTACCAAACAGGGGTAAGCTGAGGCAGTATCGACAATGCCGATAGACTGCAACGTCTTACCAAGCCCCGGCTCGTCACCAATTAACAGGCGGTGACGTTCGAGGCCGAACAGAATACCCTCACGTTGGTACTCGTATGGCTCTACTCGGAGGTTATGTTTTAACTCTTTCATATTGTTATTATTCACACAGTCCATGATACAAGGACACACAAGACATTATTGGCTCAGTATCGTCCCATAGTGTCGGTTGGTTTTCATTCCGAAGTACATAATCAGAAATCTCTGCGAATGTTGGTGCTCCATTACTATTCTGAATGCAGAACCTTGCTGGGATTTTCCCTTTGCAGAAGAATGATGCCTCTTTACCTTTATCGTGTGATAGGTTCACTTCATTTTCAAGGTCTATCACACGTTGTTTGTATCGTTCATCGCGTGCAACTATTTTTATTTCGCTCAGTCTCGCAAAAATGCAAGGGAAACAGCCAACCCTTGACGCTCCGCGTTCGTATAAGGGATTCGGGCGTTGACCATGAGACAGAATGTAGTCGATAACTTGTTGAGCAGTCCAATGAAAGATAGGGCGTAAAACTGATGCATCGTGAGTTTTGCACCACTCTTTTACATCTCGCTTCCTATACAAGCGTTTTTTGTGGGTGTCATCAAAATATTCACTGAAATACGAGCACTCAACATTAAATTTTGCTCGTTCTGCGCTTTCTTTTGCACGGATACCTTGAATTATGACAAGATGCTTATTTTGTTCAAGAATCCAGTCTATCATTGGCCATATTTTTAATTGCACAGTACACATGCGATTTTGCGAATCGGGAAACCATTTCATTCGTTTGCACAATCCGTACATACCATCAACAGACTCATTTTTGAGTATTATAAGGTCGACACCAAGTTTAGATGCTACCTCCTTTACATGAGAATATGTTTGCTCATGCTCCCACCTGGTATCACAGAAAACAGCCGTGACGTTATTAGCCCCGAAGTCTTCACAAGCTTTTATTAGACAGGCTTGTGAGTCCTTTCCTCCAGAGAACTGAACTATAACTTTTACTTTATTCATAATGCGAGGCACCAATATTGAAATGCTAATTCAAGATACTTATCTCTGCCACGGAGATACACCGGGTCGTCCCTGCGTATGCGTGTGGTAAATACGTTGCAGTTCTTTTTGCTGATGGCATAGATGAAATCGCAGTCGGAATGTGCGATGTCCATATACCATGCCCGGCTCCTGTCCCAATCGAAGAAATCAACTGCATCGTCAAATTCCTTTTGTGTTGCGGCTGAACAGGTTTTGAGGTCGCCACCAAATTTGTAGAGGTCAAGCCACCAATCCCACTTACAGCGCGTATCGAGCGTGAAAGGGAAGCCACCATACTCAAACGGCTGTGCTTGATTGACCATGTAGCGCTGTGTTTCGGCTTCAGCCAACACCTTTGCGAGAAAGGGGTCATGCCGAGCAGTCATACGCAGGGAGCGATACATTTCCTTTGCATGGCGAAACTCATCATCGGTGTATTGCTCATCATCTACCGTCAGTTGGTAGTAGTTCACTCGCTCCGGCTCGGTGATTATCGCGTCCACGAGATTGCCGAAGCGAAACGCGGCCTCCTTTACACCCGGCGGCATAGGCACTGGGTGTAAGAGGTTCTTTAGAGCCGTGAGGTCAGAGTTGCTGACCTCTGTACGGCTGTAATATGCGTCCGGGTTTTGGCTCATGGTTACTTGGCTTTAACCTCGTCCTCGTATTGGACATCAGCGATGAACATAGCGTTGTCTTTGGAGTTTGCGGCGGTATTGGCAAAGGTGATTTGCTTCTTAAACTCCTTGCAGAGTTCTTCTAAGGTCTTTGTGCAGCCCTCTTGTGACCACCAAAAAGCAACAATCTTCATGATGTCCTCGGCAGAATTGATAACCACCTTTTTCTTAACCTGTGTCTTAGGCTGATATGCCACAGGTGTAGCGACCTGTGCGCCGAAAAGACCGTCCATTTCCTGTTTCTTTGCGGCAAGCTGCTTTTCAGCGGCTTCCTGTTTCTCTCGCTCAGCGCGTTCCTTTTCCTTACGAGCGGCCTCAGCGCGTTCCTTAGCCTCCATTTCGGCCTTGATGCGGGCGGCTTCCTCGGCTGACGATTTGGCGATGCGCTCAAGCTCCTTTTTCTTTGAGGGCATACGGTCGAGAATATCATCGCGTATGCTTTGCACCTCAAAAGGGAATTGCTCCTTGAAGCGATTGACGAGGCCGGCCATCACGTTGGCTTGTATAGCGCGGCATTCGTCCGGGGTAAGTTCGACAGGACGATGTGCGCCGCTTATTACCGTCTGACACCATGTTGCAGGAAGTTCGCAACTGAAATTCTTGATGCCATCGTAGACAATCTCGTAATTGTCGAGGCTTATCTGCTTATCCATGTCGGTAAGCTCGTTGATGCTCTTATTGACAAGAGCGTTGAACTGGCTTACATAGTCGTCATTGACATCAGCGCGATAGCGAATTTTGGCATTCTCCTTTGCCTGTCGAGCGGCATCTTCGCGGCGGCGGCGATCCTCCTCCTCATGCTTTTTCTTGGCATAGGCATTGCGGTGGGCTTGCAGTTGATTGGGGATTGAGTCTGCTTTGGTGGGGTCTACATCATTCTCCATTGAGGTGTAGACCTTACGGATTTGGTCAAAGAGCTGCGTAACAGGAGTGCGCTTGCCGTTCATCTTCTTGACGGTCAGCTTTGCTTTTTCGATGAACTTGGCTATCTCTATATCGAGAGCGTCTGTCATGCCCTCCTTTTTTACCCGGAGCAACAGGGCGCTGCCTACTTCAAGGCACCGGGTATGAGATAATTGGTTCTCGCGGTACGACTGTGGAGCGAGTTCGGCAAGGGTCTGCACGTTTTTCTGCTCGAAGATTGTTAATGCTTGGGTGTTATCTGCCATGATTGATATATTTATGGGTTACACGGTTTTGTTTTAGCGTATTCGGTGATGATACCAAGCCGAGTGCAATAGTGTCCGTTGAGAGTGTTACGCACAAGCGGACACCCACTGCAAGGCTTGATGTTGCTTTCAGAAGCCTTCCTCATCATCAGTGTTTACAGTTACGCCCTGTGGAGGCTCGTTGTTACCGAATGGCTGAGGCGCAGGTTCGGGAGCATTGTCGAGGACTTCGCCGGTGTCGGGGTCTACTCCGTAGATTTCCTCATCGGAAAGCTGAGCCGGTTCGTCTACCTGTTGTGATTGTAGTTCGGTGCCGCGACCGATGCGCACTTTCGGGTAAGACTTGAAAGCGTGTTTGATACACTTGGCCATGAGGAAGCCGGGGTCGATGTGGACAACACCGTTAGCGTCCATGCCGTAGAGTTCGTTGGCGACACCTCGGTTCTGCTTCTGCGAGTAACCGGCGAGGCGGCACCAATCTTCGGGGTACATCACTGAGTAGTCGATAGAACTATCGGCGCGAGTGATACGCAGGTAGCAAGCAATGATGTTGTGGCCGGTGTGAGGTAGGTTACAGGTGTAAGACACAGATTTGCGACCGTCAATGTCCTTGAATGAAAATTCGTCATTGTCGTAGACGAGTACAGGATTGTCGGCATGACGTATTTGACCGTCACGAGTACGCATCACAAGTTCGCCGTAGGCCGACACGGTGAGGACGCAGCGACCCTCCCATTGAGGTCTTTCTTTGGTGCCGACATTGACGTTACGCCCCATGAGGTATGCGAGTGCGCGTGTGCCGGGTTCAAGTGAGAGGCCACACACGGCAAGGTCAATGAATGCCGTGAAGATGCTGAACGGTGTGGCGCGTTGCAGTTTGCCCTTGTCGTTGTCGCGGAGAGCCTTGTTGAAGTAGATACTTTCACGCTCATAAGCGGCTTCACCGTTGCCCCAAAGTTTGTCGTAGATAAATATGAAGCGCTCACGCACGACAGGATGCTCGACTATTTCGAGCGGCTTGAGTTGGTTGATTTCCTCAACCGTCAGTTGTAGGTTGCCCATGATTGATGGAGTTAAATTGTTAAACATTTGCGGATTGCTTGATTGAAAAATGGAGGCTGCACTTTGGCTTAGGCTGACAGCGCAGCCTCCGAGGTTATCAATCATGTAGCAACTACCGCTACTTGTAGCCTCTGAGGGAATCGAACCCCCTCCGACAGAACCAAAATCTGTAGTGCGACCGACACACCGAGAGGCTGAGCCGTCAGAGCTTTGCTATGTAAAAGCGTATCCGCTCTGATGTATTTATGCTTGTGGGGTGGTCATAGGAAAACTCGTTGTCATTTCCTTCGGCATTCTGGAAATAGTCAAGCCTGTCGGTAACGCGTAGCCACATTTCATTGAGTTTCGCTTTCGCGGCGAGTTTCGCCCTGTGATTGCAAGCCTCCTGCGTGAAGCGGTAAATAACACGAGGATTCTTGCCGTCATTGGTCTTGTATATTGCGTAATCCATTGTATCTGTCTTATTGGTTGAGGTAATCCTGTTCTGTTCTCTGAAGGAGGCGTAGGTCTGCCATGCAGTATTCAACCTTGCCCGGACGTTTGGAGGGCTTTACCTTTCCTGTGCGCCTCCAACGGTCAACATTCTTGCGTCCGAAGATTGAATAGGCCGTGCGTTGGGAGATATACTCCGGGTCGGCTGCATCGCTCTTAATCACTCGTGCCAACCGTGCTGTAAGGTCGGTCATGAATGTTTCATAGCTGACGAGCCTGTCAGAGAATTGTATGTGTACTGTTGGAGGCATTGATATTAGAGTTGAGATGGGTTAGGTTTGTCCATCACCTCGTCACACATTTTGTCGTATGCGATAAACCAAGGGTCAATCTTACTCCAACGTTTGTAGAGCCGGGCGATAACAAAGCATGCGCCGATGGCGAGAGCCTTGTCGCAGATGAAGCGGAGAGTCCATGTCAGCAGGTTTTCGTCCTGCTCTTCGCCGAAGAGAAACAGGAATGCGAAACCGCAGAGCGCAAAGATTATCAAGATACGGAGTATTGAAATTGTCTTATTCATGGCTGTGAGATTTAATAGGGTTCTACTCCTGCTTCGATGAGAGCGGCCTCTTCATCAACCGAACCACACCAAGTATCGAGATACTCATTGATGACAGGATAAGTGTTGTCGTTGATGTCGTAGCCACGAGCGGCACAGAAAGCCGACCACGACACATCGGCGCGGAGCTGTTCAAGAGCGACCTTGTTAGATTTGCAGCCGGTGAGAAGCGCGGCCACGAGTGCGAGAGTGATAGTTACTTTTTTCATGATTGATGTCTTTTTTAGTTATTCTGAACGTAGGATTTCGTAAGTCGCTCCGTTGTCTTTGCTTGAAATGGAATATACCTCTTTGTTTGCCGAACCATTTAATCGACTTACAGCCGCTTTAGCTGAAGCCATAGGACCGGCTTCCCGACAATCAAAGAGTACAGGTTTCCCTACTGGGATGTTTCGCAGAGTATCTGTGATAGACACCTTTTTCACGAGGTAGCAATTTTCTGTCATCTTACTTGGTATTTTTTGAGTAGAATTTGTTATCTTTGCTTCTTAATCTAAGCGAGTTACAACGCTACGACATTAGAATTACACTGCAAATATATGGTATTACCACGGTACTACCAAACAAAGTGTGAAATTTTAATAATTATTAACAGTAATACCAAGGTATGAATGATATGGTAGAACGCTTGAAAGAGGCGATAGCAGTGCTTAATGCCACGCAAAATGCCTTTGCAAGCAAAGCAAACATAGACCCCTCCAACTTCGGAAAGATGTTGGAAGGGAAGCAAAAGATTACCGATAAGACCATTGGGAAAATTTGTCACGCACATAACCTCTCAGTTGAATGGGTAAAATCGGGTATCGGTAGCATGATGGTACCGGCAACTACAAAAGGCAACTTCTTTTCTCCTGATGGTATTTATGCAGAGGATTCTGAGGTGCTAATTGGCGATGCTGTTCTTAAAGAGAGAATCAAGAATTTGCAGCAACAAATTCAAGACCTGCAAGGTGAAAAGAAAGCATGGGAGGCTGAGCGTAAATCAATGAAGAAAGAAATTGAGGAACTTCGTGTCAAAAATGAAGAAATCACTGCGGAGCTGTCCAGAACGAAAGACAAGATGATTGACTTACTTATTGAGCGTGGCAAATGAGTGAACTAAATGATTTAAGAATTCAAATCGAACAATACGAAGAAAACGAAAGAGAGTTGATGCTATGTATTGTTGCGTTAAATGAGGCATTCAGAGAGAAACTCATTCCCGAAACATGGGAACAAGAAGAAGCTCTTCATAAAACTCTTGAAACTATGCGCAAAGTGTTGGATAGACGTGATAAATACAAATACGGGCTGTAACGGCCCAATAGGCCGCTTTTGTTGGCTCAGATGATAAACTCCACCGATAGAGGAGAAAGTGATTGTACGCGCTCCTAACGCCCAAATTTGGGCATAATTCAAGCAAAGATATGAACAGAGAATACCCATATAACGAAACAGAGCCACTCATGGACGAACTCAAAGACGCCGCATTTGAGTATCTGCTACTCAATCCCGGCTCCGAGTTTGGAGATTGGAGCAAGGGTTTGATTGAAGAATACCCTGCCGAGGTGGTAGACGCACTCGGCAACACCCCCAATGAGGTAAATGCAGACCTCGCCGACCTGTGGGAAACTGATTACACCGACCCCAAGACCGGGATAGAGCAAAAGTTTAGCGAGTGGGCAATGTCATTCGCTAACGAGCACGCCGTAGGTATTTACTACTTCCTTGTAGACGCTTGCACGGACTTAAAACGCATGGGACGTAAATTCTAAATCTAACAAAAATTCAACATACTCGACAAGTGGGTCAATATCACTTAATTCTATTGGCGGCGCAGGCTGCTATTGAGGACTGAGCAAACAGCCTAATAACCAGATAATTAGGCGGTAGACTCTTGACATTCAGGGTCTACCGCCTATTATTTTGACACGGTTTTACACGATTTCCGTGCAGTTTATACGGAAATGTTTCCCAAAAGTTTCCCGAATTTTAGGGGTATGTTTCCCAGCGTTTCCCAAGTCGTTTCCCAAAGGAATAATCGAGTTATCAGTGATTTACCTAAACATGAGCAGAACACCCCACTTTTAACCCATTAAACCAATTGGAACATGGCAACTTTCAAAGCTATCGTCAAGGCCAAACGAAAGGACGGTTTCTACCCGGTGTATATCCGAGTGGCCCACCGTCGCAAATTGGCCTACATCCCGACCGACAAGTTTGTCAGGGATAGTGTCCTCTCTCGCTCAGGCGAGATTGAAGACCCATACGTGTTGCAGTATTGCTCACGAAAAATCATAGAGTTTGTTGAGGCTCTTAACAAGATCGATACCGAGTGCTGGAGTGTGAACGACATCGTGGCCTACCTGAAATCGGGAGAGGCCGACATCAGCTTCAGCGACTACGCCCGACAGCACATTGACCGCATGGTGCAGCGCGGGCAAAAGCGCAACGCCCGAAATTATGAAATGGCGTTGAATCATCTGGAACGCTACGCCGGCACAACGGCGGTGATGTTCTCGCAGCTCACGTCGTCGTTTGTCAACGAGTGGTTGAAGACGTTGGCAACGACTCGCAGGGCAAAGGAGATGTACCCCATTTGTCTGCGTCAGGTGTTCAAGGCGGCGATGGAAGAATACAACGACTACGACAATAGCGTGATCCGCATCAAGACTAACCCGTGGGGCAAAGTCAAGATACCCGAAGCGGACAGGCCGGAGAAACTTGCGATCACACCACAGGCAGCGCGGGCATTCTTCTCTGCGCCTATACCTGAAAGCAAGATGAAAGCACCGTTAGAGGAAGTTGGCCGCGATGTGGCCATGATGGTGTTGTGTCTCGCCGGTATCAACACAGTTGACCTCTACCACCTGAAGAAGTCGGACTACCACGACGGCATCATACACTACCGTCGGGCGAAGACCAAGAAGTTCAGGGCGGATAACGCCTACATCGAAATGCGAGTGCCGTCCATCCTGTTGCCGTTGTTTGACAAGTATGCCACCGGCGAAGATGACCCATTCCTGTTCAGCTTCCACAAGCGTTACCGCAATTCGGACAGCCTCGGCAGTAATGCCAACAGCGGAATCAAGAAAATTTGCGAGAGCATAGGCATTACAGGCGACGACCGCTATTGCGTCTACACGTTCCGCCACACTTGGGGAACGATAGCACAGAATGATTGCGGCGCGACCATTAGCGAAGTGGCCTTTGCCATGAACCATGCAAGCGGCCACGAGGTGACGCGCGGTTATCTCAAACTTGACTTCTCCCCTGCATGGAGATTGAATGAGCGTGTTGTTGATCTGATTTTTTACTCGGCCACCGAGAGCGAGAAGAAAGATCCGGAAGACGGCCTGTTTCGTTTCTCGGCAAAGCACCTTGTCCGCGGCGGCGCATATTTCCGTGGCAAACTATTGGGCGAGGTCGAGGACACTGGCTATAATAACATCGACGAGGTTATTCAAACTCTTGTGCCTTTCGTGCCTGACGATGTTCCTCTGCGCTCCATGGTGCAGTTCAAGATTGACATCATCGACAAAGGTCTTTCGCAGACCTACGAGCGCATGAAGGGAAAAGGTTTTTGAAATCGCGGCCCCCTGTTTTCTTTCCCAACCCCTTTCGACCGACGAGGCGTTTTGCTTCGCCGGTCTTTTCTTTTTTATTACTGTCCGCTAAACCATAAAAAGTCGAGTCCAACTTCTTGAAATATAGAAGTTGGGCTAACTTTTTGTATAGGACAAGCCCCCTTATCAGTTTTCAGTTTCTTCCGGCGGCGATTCAGATGCATCGGCGAGCATTATTTTCAGGTCTGCGTCGGGTTG